>NZ_JBIMPP010000015.1:0-139172 GCF_043906805.1 Actinomadura sp. SCN-SB
TCGGGGGGTGTGGGGGGTCGCCCCCCCACCGCATACAGGTCTTCGTCTATGTGGTCCAGAGCTAGGCGGACGGCGCCTATGCCTACGGCTTCGTCGCCCAAGGCGGATGTTTCGATGCGGACGGGGGCGAGGCAGAGGGGGCGGACGTGGCGGCGTAGTTCGTCGACCAGCCGGTCGCCGGTGCGGGTGAGGGCGCCGCCGATGACGATCATTTCGGGGTCGATGGCGAGTGCCATGGCGGCGATGCCGCGGGCCATCCGGGCGGCGAGGCGTCGCACGAGGGTGAGGGCTTCGGGGTCGTCGTCGCGGGCGGCGGCGAGGACCGCTTCGGCTTCGGCTTCGCAGCCGGGGTGGCTGATGGGGGTGCCGGTGAGGGCGGCCATCGTGTCGCGGAGGCCGAGTTCGGGGAGCATGCCGACTTCGCCGGCGGCGCCGGAGCGGCCGCGGTGGAGGCGTCCGCCGATGACGGCGCCGATTCCGGTGTGGAGTCCGGCCAGCACGTAGATCAGGTCGTCGGTGCCGGTGGCGATGCCGCGCCAGCGTTCGCCCATGGCGGCGAGGTTGGCGTCGTTCTCGACGAGGACGGGGCAGGGGAAGGTACGGCCGAGTTCGCCTCCGAGGTCGAGGCCCTGCCATCCGGGGACGACCGTGCAGTGCGCGACACGCCCGTCGGCGTCGACGACGCCGGGGGTGCCGGCGGCGACGGCCCACAGGTCGGTGGGGTGGATGCCGGCGGCGTCGAGGCATGCCGTGGCGGCGGCGCGTACGGCGGCGAGCCGTTCGGGTGGCCGCCAGGTGAGGTCGAGGTCGGCGCGGTGGGAGCCGATGACCTGGCCGTTGAGGTCGGTGAGGAAGAGCTGGACCCGGTGCGCGTCGATGTCGAGGCCGAGTGCGTGGCCGGCGTCGGAGCGGAAGCGGTAGCGGCGGGCGGGGCGGCCGAGTCCGGTGCCGGAGCGGGGCGCGACTTCGGTGACGAGGCCGCGGTCGGCCAGTTCGGACAGGACGCCTTCGGTGGTGGGGCGGGAGAGCCCGATGGCGCGGGCCAGTTCGCTGAGGGTGGGTTCGCCGCCGCCGCGGAGCGCGCGCAGTGCCGCGGCGGAGTTGAGCCTGCGGAGGACCGAGGGGTCGCTCCCATGCAGCGAGATCTCGGGCACGGCACCTCTTGCTCGGTTCGGGGGTCTTGACAGGGGCGGGCGGACCATGGAGATTTATGCCAACCTACTTACGAAAGTTACTTTCGTAAAGTTGGCCCAGCTCAGAGTGCATCAGAGGGCAGGTGACCGTTGTCAGCGGAACCCAGTGGGCCCACGGTCGCGGTCGTGGGCGCAGGACTGCGCGGGACGGGCTACGCCCGCCGGATCCGGGACGCGACGCGCGGCCGGGTGGTGGCGGTGGCCGAGCCCGACCGGTGGCGGCGCGAGCGGTTCGCCGCCGAGCACGCGATCCCTCCGGACCGCGCGTTCGCGAGCTGGACCGACCTGAGGGACGCGGGGCGGCTCGCGGACGGGGCGATCATCGCGACCCAGGACGCCGAGCACGCCGAGCCCGCGGTGCGGCTGGCCGGGCGGGGTTACCACATCCTGCTGGAGAAGCCCATGGCCACCACCGAGGCGGACGCGGAACGGGTGGTGACGGCGGCCGAGCGCGCCGGGACGATGCTCGCGGTCTGTCACGTGCTCCGTTATACGCCCTATACCCGGAGAATCCGGTCACTGTTGAGCGAAGGGCGCATCGGCACCCCGATCAACGTCCAGCATCTGGAGCCGGTCGGGTGGTGGCATCACGCGCACTCGTACGTCCGCGGCAACTGGCGGCGGGAGGACGCCTCCGGCCCGATGCTGATGACCAAGTCGGTGCACGACATCGACTGGATCATCCATGTGCTGGGCGAGCGTCCGTCCCGGGTGGGCTCGTTCGGGCGGCTCTCGCACTTCCGGCCGGAGAACCGTCCGGAGGGGGCCGCCGACCGCTGCCTGGACTGCGCGATCGAGGACGGCTGTCCGTACTCGGCCAAACGGCTCTACCTGTCCCGCCTCGGCGCACCCGGGCAGGAGGTCTGGCCGGTCAGCGCGATCACCCACGACTTCACCGAGCGGGGCGTCATCGCGGCGCTGCGCGACGGCCCGTACGGGCGCTGCGTGTACGCCTGTGACAACGACGTGGTGGACCACCAGGTGGTGAGCATGGAGTTCCCCGCCGGCGCCACCGCCACCTTCACCATGGTCGCTTTCTCCCCGTACGCGCAGCGGCAGACCCGCATCTTCGGGACGGCCGGCTGCCTGGAGGGCGACGGCGTGCGCATCACGCTGCGCGACTTCGCCACCGGCGAGGTGGAGACGCTGGAGTCCACCAGGCAGGGACCCGACGGCCGGCACGACGCCGCCGACGAGGCCCTGGCCGACGCCTTCGTCGAGGCCCTCGCCTCCGGCGACCCCGCACCGCTTCTTTCCGACGGGCGCGAGAGCCTCGACTCGCACCGTGTCGTCTGGGCGGCCGAACGGGCGCGCCACGCGGGATCGGTCGTCGACATCGCCCTCCCCGAGGGCCTCCCCCCGCAACCCCCCGCGAGAGGTATCGCGACCCCATGAGCCTCCGCAGAAGCACCAGGCGACCGCGCGCGACTTCATCCAGTACATCGTGAGCCTGGACGTGCAGCGCGAGTACGGCAAGGAGCAGTCGTTCCCGCTGTCGCGCAGCGCGCTGTACGACGACGCAGAGATGATCAAAAAGTATCCGTACCTGCCGACGCTGAAGGCCGGGATGGGGGCCGCCCGCCCACGCCCGGTGGTGGTCAGGTACAACGAGGTGACGGCCGCGATCCAGGATCACGTCACCGCCGCGATCACCGGGAGGAAGAGCGTGGACCAGGCCGCCTCCGACCTCCAGGGCGCGCTCTCCGGCCTGACCGGCTGACCGGGGTGCCCGGCGGGTGCGGCGCGTCGGCCGTACCCGCCGGGTCCTGGTTCTACTTGCGGTAGGTGAGGCCGTACCCGAAGGGGAACAGCGGCTTCTGGCCGTCACCGCGGTTGATGGGCTGCTGGGAGGCGCTCTTCATCCAGGTGGACGGGAGCTTGCCGGTGGGCTTGGTGACGCCGAACAGCACGTCGGCCACGCCGCGTCCCTCGGTGCCCGGCAGCCACGCCGCGAGCAGCGCGTCCCACTTGGGCAGCTCGGCCGCGATGTCCAGCGGCCGTCCCGAGACCAGCACGACGATCACCGGCACGCCCGAGGCGCGCAGCCGCTCGATCGTCGCCAGGTCCTCGGCGTCCAGGCCCATCGCTCCCGGCCGGTCGCCCTCGAACTCGGCGTACGGGGTCTCGCCGACGACCGCGATGGCCGCCTTGTACGAGCCGTCGATCCCCGTGCCGTCCTTGCTGTAGGTGACGGTGCTGGACCGGCCGGCGGTCTGCCTGATCCCCTCCAGGATCGTGGTGCCCGGGGTGATCGGGCCGGACGAGCCCTGCCAGGTGATGGTCCAGCCGCCGCTCTGGTTGCCGATGTCGTCGGCGTTCTTACCGGCCACGAAGATCTTGTTGTCGCGCCGGTCGAGCGGCAGCACCCCGCCCTTGTTCTTCAGCAGCACCTGGCTCTTGGCCACCGCCTGCCGCGCCAGCGCGCGGTGCTGCGGGCTGCCCACCGTGCGGGTGTAGCGGCGGTCGGTGAAGGGCCGCTCGAACAGGCCCAGCTCGATCTTCTTGGTGAGGATCCGCCGGTTGGCGTCGTCGATCCGCGACATCGGCACCCGCCCGGCCCGCACCTCGGCCTTGAGCGTGTCGATGAACGCGCGCCACTCCTGCGGCACCATGAACATGTCGATGCCGGCGTTGACGGCGGTGCGGACCTCCTCGGGGGTGAAGCCGGGCTGCCCGTCGATCTGGTCGATGCCGTTCCAGTCGGAGATGACGAAGCCGGAGAAGCGCAGCTCACGCTTGAGCACATCGGTGATCAGGTACTTGTGGCCGTGCAGCTTGACGCCGTTCCAGGAGCTGAAGCTGATCATCACCGAACCCACGCCGCGCTTGATCGCCGCGCGGAACGGCAGCAGGTGGACGCGCCGCAGCTCGGCCTCGGACAGCCGGGTGTCGCCCTGGTCGACGCCGCCGGCCGTCCCGCCGTCGCCGACGTAGTGCTTGGCGGTGGCGAGGATGGACGTGGGGCTGCCGCCCAGCCGGTGGCCCTGGATGCCGTCGATGATCGAGGACATCTGCGAGGGCAGCTCGGGCACCTCGCCGTAGGACTCGTAGGTGCGTCCCCAGCGGTCGTTGCGGGCGACGCACAGGCAGGGCGCGAAGTCCCAGTCCAGTCCGGTGCCGGCGACCTCCTCGGCGGTGGCGGCGCCGATCCTGCGCGCCAGCTCGGGATCGCGGGTGGCGCCGAGGCCGATGTTGTGCGGGAAGATCGTCGCGCCGACCACGTTGTTGTGGCCGTGCACGGCGTCCACCCCGTAGATGATCGGGATGCGCAGCGGGGTGGCCAGCGCGGCGCGCTGGAAGCCGTCGTACATGTCCGCCCACGCCTCGGGGGTGTTGGGCGTCGGCACGGACCCGCCGCCGGACAGGACCGACCCGAGCCGGTAGCGGGTGATGTCGTCGGCAGTGACGCTGCCTCGCTCGGCCTGCGTCATCTGGCCGATCTTCTCGTCCAGGCTCATCCTGGCGAGCAGGCGCTCCACCCTGTCCTTGACCGGGCGCCTGGTGTCCTGCCAGGCGGTTCCGGTGTCGGCCACCGCGGCGCCGCCGGTGAGCGACAGCGTCAGGATGGTGATCAAGCCGAGCATGAGGGCCCGGGGTGGGCTGCGGTGCATCGTCGCCTCCGCTCAGGGGGTGGGACAACGGGGGTTGGCGGGGACGGGCGGATTTGTCTTCCGCCCCAACAAATAGCAACGTAGGTCGCTCCACGGCCACGCCGAAGGCCCTGGCCGATAACGGCCAGGGCCTTCCCGCGTGGTCCGCCCGACCACGTGCGCTGGTACGGACGGCGACTGTCGAACGCTCTCTACCTGCGCTCGTTCCCCCCGGCGGGCGCCTCCTCCGGGGGCGCGGCGGGCGCCTCCTCCGGGGGCGCGGAGGGCGCCTCCCCGGACGCCGCGGACTTCTCCAGTTCACCGTTGTGGGCGACGTCGATGCGCTCCTTGCGGATCTGATCCCGTACGGTCTCCTCTCCGGCGACGCGCTCGGCCCGCGCCCGGATCCGCTCCACCGGGAACGTCTCCTTGGTGACCACCGGGCGCTCCGCGCGCAGGATGATCTCGCGTTCGTCCTCGGCGATCCGGTACCGGCCCTCGCCGTCGGCGGCCTCGCCGTCCGGGATCGGCTCACGCTCGATGCGCAGCTCCTCCCGGTACACCGGGACGGTCCGCTCGACCTCCTCGACCTCGATCCGCTTGCGCAGCGTGACCCGCTCGTACTCGTGCACTTCGGTGCCGACGTGCAGGCGCTCCTCCGACAGGGTCAGCTCGACCATGCCGTCCTCGCCGACCTTGCCCGTACCGCCGCGCTCCCCGGCCACCCGGCCGTGCGCCGCGTCCACCGCCTCCTTCTTGGCGGACGGTCCCGGCTTGGCCGAAGGCCGCTGCCGCTTGCCGGAGGACCGCCCCCGCTTGGCGGGGGCCTCCTGGTCGGCGGGCTCGGTGCTGGCCGCCGGTCCCCTGTCGGACGCCTGGTTCCGGGACGCCTGCGTACCACCTTCACGCGCGGTGCCCACCTGGTCGGGCACCGGCTCGTTCTGCTGCGGCGCGCGCAGGCCGTAGTAGCGGTAGAGATCGGCGACCTGCTCCCGCGAGAGGTGCTGGTCGGCGTCCACATGAGGGGCGTGCTTCACCTTGTCCTTGTCGTACGGGATCGTCAGGACCTCGCCCGTGTGCCGGGCGTCGGCCAGCGGCACGAAGCTCTCCTTCGTCCCGAACCGCCCGGTGTGGACCTTGACCCACTCCGGCTGCCCCGACACGTCGTTGAGATAGACCTGCCTGACCGTCCCGATCTTGTGCCCGGAACCGTCGGTCACCTCGCTGTCCATCAGATCCTTGACACTCGCCTGTGTCTGCACGCGAAACACCCCTGTTCCCGCCACCATCGAGCGGGGCTTCCCCCCGTAGCCGTACTCCGATTCCGGAGTTGTCTGACTACGTTCTGTGTTTCCGCTGACGATCACGGTAAACACGGCGCCCGGCGAGAACCACCCGCCCCGGGAGTCCCTCGCTCCGCAACGCCTGGAGTGGAGGAGACCTACGCTGGGGTCACCGGCCCGGCTCGGGGGTGTCCAACGCGACCCGCAGAGCACGCAGCGCGTGATAGACCCGCGCCTTGACCACGTCCACGGGGATGCCCAGCGACACGGCGGCCTCGTTGACCGACCGCTCGCGGAAGACGGTCTCGTTGAGGATCTCCCGGTGCGCCGACGGCAGAGCCCGGAAGGCCCGGGCGACACTCACCGGCCGCACCTGTTCTCCCGACGGCCGGGACAGGTACGCATCGATGTTCTTGCCCGTTCGCAGTGCCACGCCCCGAACCTCGCACCCCCGGGCCCCCGGCGACACCCGCTTATGGCGGCGTTAAGGAACTGCTAATCGGCGTGTGCCGTGGGTGATCACGCGGTTCGGGAGGGTGATCGCGGGGTGGGGCTACGGGGTCTCTTCGTGGAGGGTGAGGAGGGTGTAGGCGGCCAGGGTCGAGTCGTCGGTGATGTGGCCTTCGCGGATGAGGCGTTTGAACTCGGCGCGGGTGACGAAGCGCTGGCACATGTCCTGTTCCTCGACTTCGCGGGCGGCCTCGCCCGGTCGCAGGTCGGTGGCGAGGAAGACGTGGAAGCCCTGGGTGCTGGTGCCGTGGCTGGCGTGCAGGAAGCCGAGCGGGGTCAGGGTGCCGGCGCGGAAGCCGGTCTCCTCGGCCAGTTCGCGCCTGGCCAGGTCCTCCGGGTCGCCGAGGCGGCCGTCGGGGTAGGTGCCCTGCGGGAAGTTCCAGGTGCGGCGGCCGACCGGGTAGCGGTACTCCTCCACGAGGTGGAAGCCGTCGTTCTCGGCGGGGATCACCAGGGCGAAGTCGCTCTTCTCGACCACGCCGTAGATGCCTTGGGAGCCGTCGCCGCGCTCGATCCGGTCCTCGCGGACGCGCATCCAGCGGTTCTCGTACACCACCCGAGTGGAGAGCCTTCGGATCATCTCCGCCTTCCTTTCGCCGTTCGGTCCATCTGATCACGCGGGACATGGCGAACAGCGGACGGAGCGGGACAGGGACGACGGAATGATGGTTGAATCCTTCGGTATGTGGCCCGCGTCACAAAGATCGTTGCCATGGCTGCGGTGGTACGGGCCGGGGGTGCCGCACGAGGTGAACGTCCCGGACATCCCCGTCACGCGGCTGCTGGACGACGCCGCCGAACGCTTTCCGCGCCGCCCCGCCCTGCACTTCTTCGGGCGCACGGTGCGGTACCGCGAGCTGCGCGAGGCCGCCGACCGGTTCGCCGCGGGACTGCACCGGCTCGGCGTGCAGCCGGGCGACCGGGTCGCGCTGATCCTGCCGAACTGCCCGCAGTACGTGGTGGCGTTCTTCGGGATCCTGCGGCGCGGCGCGATCGCGGTGCCGCACAACCCGCTCTACACCGCCGAGGAGCTGGGCCACCAGCTCGCCGACTGCGACGCGCGCGTCGCCGTCGTGCTGGATCGTTCCTATGCGACGCTGCGGGCGGCTCGGGCGATGGCGCCGCTCGACCATGTCATCGTGGCGTCGCTCATCGACGATCTGCCGTGGACGAAGCGGCTGCTGCTACGGTTGCCGCTGCTCCAGACGCAGCGGCGCAGGGCCCGGCTGACCGCCGACGTCCCGGACGACCCCGGGATCGTGCCGTACTCGGAGATGCTGCGGCCGCCGAACCGGCGGGTGCGGCCGTTCCGGGTGGACCCCTCCCGGCACCTGGCCACGATCAGTTACACCGGCGGGACGGAGGGACGTCCCAAGGGCGCGATGCTGACCCACCGCAACCTGGTCGCCAACGCCTGCCAGCACCACGCGTGGGACACCGAGGGGCGCGAGGGCCGGGAGGTCACGCTGGCGGTCCTGCCGCTGTTCCACTCGTTCGGGCAGACCGCCGGGCTGATCGCGCCGCTGATGCGGGCGGGGGCGATCGTGCTGCTGCCCCGCTTCGACCCCGACCAGCTGATCAAGGCGATCCACCGGTACAAGATCACGCTGTTCCCCGGTGTGCCGACGCTGTACGACCAGGTGCTGGACAACCCGCGGCTGCGCCGGGCCGCGGTGACCCGGATCCGGGCGTTCGTCTGCGGGGCGTTCGCGGTGAGCCCGCGGACGATCGAGCGGATCCGCGCGCTCGGCGGCCACAAGCTGGTCCAGTGCTACGGGCAGACCGAGGCGTCCCCGGCGCTGACCGCCAACCCGATCGGGCCCGAGGCGCGCAGCTGGACGGTCGGGGTGCCGCTGCCCAGCACCGACGCGGTGATCGTGGACCCGGACGAGCCGACCCGCGTGCTGCCGTACGGCGAGCCGGGCGAGCTGGTGGTCCGGGGGCCGCAGGTGTTCGCGGGCTACTGGCGGTCCCCGCTGGCCACCGCGCGGGTGCTGTCGAAGGGCTGGCTGCGCACCGGCGACATCGCGGTGATGGAACCGGACGGCTTCATCAGCGTCCTGGAGCGCCGCCGCGACATGATCAAGGTGAGCGGGTTCAGCGTGTTCCCCACCGAGGTGGAGGACGTGCTGCGCCGCCATCCCGCCGTCCACGACTGCGCGGTGACGGGCGCGCCGGACGAGCGCCGCGGCGAACGGGTGATCGCCCACGTGGTGGAGCATCCGGCGTACCCGTTCTCGGCGGAGGAGCTGCGGCGGCACTGCGAGAAGTACCTGGCGCACTACAAGGTCCCCGCCGAGTTCCGTCCGTGCCTGGACCTGCCGCGCAACCCTCTGGGAAAGGTGATCCGGCGGCGGCTGCGCGAGCCGCAGCCCGCGGTGGGCGGTGCCGGCCCGATCGGGTGATGGTTCACTGGTCGGGTGCATCCCGATGTCGAGTGCCTTGCCCGGATCGGGCGGGAGGCGCTTCCCGGCGGGGACGGCCCGGACGATCCGGTGGTCCTGTACGACCGGCACGGCGTGCTGGTCGTGCGGGTCGGGACGGTCGTCGTCAAGCTGCACCAGGCCGACCGCGACGGCGGGCCGCTGCTGGACCGCCGGATGCGGCTGGCCGGGGCGCTGCCCGGCCTGCTGCTCCCCCCGCTGGGGCCGCCACGGCGGATCGGCGGGCGGGTGGTCACCGTGTGGCCGTACGGCGAGCCGGTCGACCCGCGCCCCGGCTCGCCGGAGGGGCTGCCGTGGGAGGAGGGCGCCCGGCTCCTCGCCCGGCTGCACACCGCCGAGGTGCCGGAGGGCGCCCCGGAGTGGGGACGTCCGACACGGGTGGCACGGCTGGTGCGCGAGCTGGAGGACGGCCCCGCCGCCGGCGAGATCCGCCGCGCGTTCGCGACGCTGCCCGCGTGGATCCGGGACGGGTCCGGCCCGCCGGACGGCGGCGCGCGCAGGACGCTGTTGCACGGCGATTGGCACCTGGGCCAGATGGTCCGCGTCGAAGGCGCGTGGCGGCTGATCGACGTCGAGGACCTGGGGGCCGGGGACCCGGTATGGGACCTGGCCAGGCCCGCGGCGCTGTACTCGGCCGGCGTGCTCGCCCACGAGGACTGGACGCGGTTCCTGGACGCCTACCGGGCGTCCGGCGGCCCGGCCGTGCCCGCGGACGACGGCCTGTGGGCGGCGCTGGACGTGCCCGCGCGGGCACTGGTGATCCAAATCGCGGCGACGTGCGTCAAATCCGCACGGAAGGACGATCGGCCGCTGGACGGGGCGGAGCGGGCGCTCGTCGACACCTGCACACGAATCTCCAGCGTGGGGTCCCCGGAATGACGTGGCGTACGGGCTGCCCTACATTTAGCCTCTACCTGGGGATCCATACCGGAAGGACGACAAGGCGATGCACTGTCCCAAGTGTCGTGGCGTCATGCGGACCTACACCCGCAACGGCGTCCACATCGAGCAATGCGACAACTGCCGGGGGATCTTCCTCGACTACGGTGAGCTCGAGGCGCTGAGCCGCATGGAGGCGCAGTACCGGCCGGCGCCACCGCCGCCCGCCGCCCCCGCGTGGGGCGCACCCGCCCAGGTGCACCATCACCACCACGGCTCCCACCACCGCCCGTACGGCGGCGGTGTGTTCCACATGCTCTTCACGACCTGACCTGCCGTCCACGCGAAGGGACGCCCGCGGGAACGAAGCGATCCCGCGGGCGCCGCCTAGCGCGAAGTTCCTCCAGGCCGGAGTCCCTACAGGCGCGGGTCGACCGGCTCGGACTCCAGCGCGAGCACGGCGAAGACCGCCTGGTGGACGCGCCACAGCGGTTCTCCGGCGGCGAGCCGGGTCAGCGCCTCCTCGCCCAGCGCGTGCTCGCGCATCGCGAGCGACCTCTTGCGGCCCAGTGAACGGTTCCGCAGCCGCTCCAGGTGGACGGGTTCGGTGTAGTCGGGGCCGTAGATGATCCGCAGGTACTCGCGACCGCGGCACTTGATCCCCGGCTGTACCTTTCTGCCCTTAAGGCCGCCCTCAAGGGCGGCGTCCAGTGGCTTGACGACCATGCCTTCGGCCCCCTCGTCGGTGCTCCGCTCCCACCATCGGGTGACGCGGGCGACCGACTCCGGCGACCCCAGATCCACCTGGAACCAGGTGGTGTCTCGCAGCAGCCCGGACTCGTCCGCCGCGGTGAGTTTCGCGGCCGTCTCCATGTGCCAGTCATGGCCGCGCAGCATCGCCCAGGCGTTCCCCTCTCCGGCCAGGATCTGGAACGGGGCGAGCCTGATGCCGTCCAGGCCGTCGACCGTCCAGCAGTAGCGCGCGTAGGCGTCCCGGAAGAGGTCCGCGTTGGCGGCGCGCCGGTCGATGCGCTCGGCCAGGTCGCCGACGTCCAGTCCGCGCGAGGCGGCCCGCGCGAGCGCGGACGCGGCCATCGGCAGCGCGGCGCGGGCCGCCGCGCCGGTCGCCGCGTACTGCGTGCGGATCAGGTCCATCGCCTTGGCCGACCACGGCAGCAGCTCGCAGTCCAGCGCGAGCCAGCCGGTGTCCAGCTCGTCCCAGAGCCCGGCGGCGCCGATCGCCGACCGCACCCGGCCGAGCACCTCGGCGATACGGGCCGGGTCGCGGAAGAACGCCCGTCCCGTACGGGTGTAGACGGCACCGGTGGTGCCGTCGGTCACGCCGAAGCGTTCGGCGGCGACGCCCTCGTCGCGGCACACCACGACCACGGCACGCGAGCCCATGTGCTTCTCCTCGCACACCACCCGTTCCAGCCCGGCGTCCCGGTACTCCCCCAGCACCTCGGCGGGATGCTCCAGGTAGCCGTCGAGGGACGAGGTCTGGCCCGGCGCCATGGTCGGCGGCAGGTACACCAGCCAGCGGGGATCGACGGCGAACCGGCTCATCACCTCCAGCGCCGCGACGGCGTTCTCCTCGCGGACGGCGATCCGTCCCAGCAGCCGGGTCTCGACCCCTCCGGCGCCCAGCACGTCCTCGACCTTCAGGACGTCGCTCTCCCGGTGCCCGCCCGCCGCCGGCGCCTCGGGCTCGGCCGCGAACGGGCGCGCCGGCTCATACCAGACCTTCCGGGCGGGACGCGAGACCAGCTCGCGCTCGGGGTAGCGCAGCGCGGTGAGCCGCCCGCCGAACACCACGCCGGTGTCCAGGCAGATCGTGTTGTTGATCCACTCGGGGGCGGGGACGGGCGTGTGCCCGTACACCACCATCGCCTTGCCCCGGTAGTCCAGCGCCCACGGGTAGCGGACGGGCAGCCCGTACTCGTCGGTCTCGCCGGTGGTGTCGCCGTACAGCGCGAACGAGCGGACCCGTCCCGAGGCGCGGCCGTGGTAGTCCTCCTTGAGGCCGGCGTGCGCCACCACCAGCCGGCCCTGGTCGAGCACGTAGTGGCTGATGAGGCCGTCCATGAAGCGCAGCGCCCCGGCGCGGAAGTCCTCGGGCTCGGCCGCGAGCTGCTCCAGCGACTCGGCCAGTCCGTGCGCGACCTTCACCTTGCGGCCGCGCAGCGCCCGTACCAGCTTGGCCTCGTGGTTGCCGGACACGCACAGCGCCTGCCCGGCCTCGACCATCCCCATGACCAGGCGCAGCACGCCCGGCGTGTCGGGGCCGCGGTCGACCAGGTCGCCGACGAACACCGCGGTGCGGCCCCCGGGGTGGTGCGCCCCGACGGGACGGCCGAGCGCGTCCCGCTCGATCTCGTAGCCGAGGTCGCCGAGCAGGTCCTCCAGCTCGGCGCGGCAGCCGTGCACGTCCCCGACGATGTCGAACGGGCCGGTGAGGTCGCGCCTGTCGTTCCACGCCTTCTCGTAGACGATGGTCGCGGCGTCGATCTCCTCGGTGCCGGTGAGCACGTAGGACCGCTTGAACTCGCGGCTCTGCAGCGCCCGCAGGCCGCGGCGCAGCTCGCGGCGCTGCCGGGGGACCACGTGCGGCGGCAGTCCGGCCCGGTCGGCGCGGGCCGCGTTCCGCTCGGCGGCGACCCGTTCGGGCACGTCCAGGACGATCGCGACCGACAGCACGTCGTGGTCCTTGGCGATGCGCAGCAGCGGCTCGCGCGACTTGGGCTGGACGTTGGTGGCGTCCACGACGGTCAGCAGCCCGCGCCGCAGCCGCTTGCGGACGATGTAGTGCAGCAGGTCGAACGCGTCGCCGGTGGCCGTCTGGTCGTTCTCGTCGTCCGACACCATGGCCCGGCAGTGGTCCGAGGACACCACCTGGGTGGGCTTGAAGTGCTTCCGGGCGAAATGCGACTTGCCCGAGCCGGACACGCCGACCAGCACGACCAGCCCCATCTCGGGGATCTTGATCGTCGGTCCCGGCCTCGCGGGCGGGGCCGACCCCTCATGCTCCCCGGCCGTGGGCATGCCTTCGTTCCGCTCGATCATGCTCCTCCGGCCTCCTTGGTGAAGACGCCCATCTGCGTGGGGGCGCCGACCTCGGGATCGTCGTCGCCGACCCCCACGATGCGCACGCCGTAGCCGAACGCCGCGCCGACACGGCGGGCCCAGTCGGCGAACTCGGCGCGCGTCCACTCGAAGCGGTGGTCGGGATGCCGCATCGCGCCCTGGTCGAGCCCCTCGTAACGCACGTTGTATTCGGCGTTCGGGGTGGTGACGATCACGACCCGCGGCTTGGCGTCGCCGAACACGACGCGCTCCACGGCGCCGAGCCTGGGCGGGTCGATGTGCTCGATCACCTCCATCAGCACGGCCGCGTCGTACCCGCGGAACCGCTCGTCGGTGTAGGTGAGCGCGCCCTGGTGGATCTCCACGCGCGGCACGCGGTCGGGACCGTACGGGTCGGGCAGGCGGCGGCGGTGCGCGATCTGGACGGCCCGGTACGAGACGTCCACGCCGGTGATCTTCTCGAACCCGTCGTCCTGCTTGAGCCTGGCCACCAGCTTGCCGGTGCCGCAGCCCAGGTCGATGACCCGCCGGGCCCGCTCGGAGCGCAGGGTCTCCAGCACCGCCTGGATGCGGCGTTCGGCCAGCGGCACGGGAGGCGGCGCCGCCCGCGCGTCCTCCTCGGCCTCGGGCGTCTCCGGGACCGGGCCGAACGCGCTCGGGTCGGCGGGAGGCGGCTCCTCGTCCAGCGGGTCGCGGTCGAGCGCGTCCTCGGGCGCGTCGTCGGCGTCGGCGAGCCGGCCCAGCGCGGCGCGTACGAGGCCGCGCCGGTTCGCCAGGTAGCGGCGGGTGATGACCCCCCGGTCGGGATGCTTCGCCAGCCAGCCTTCGCCCGCCCTGATCAGCTTGTCCACCTCGTCGGGCGCGATCCAGTAGTGCTTGGCCTCGTCCAGGACGGGCAGCAGCACGTACAGCTGGTTGAGCGCGTCGGCCAGCCGCGTCTCGCCGGACAGCCGCAGCGTGACGTACCGCGAGTCGCCCCACTCGGGGAAGGACGGGTCGAGCGGCACGCGTTCGGCCTCCACCGTCCAGCCGAGCGGCGCGAAGAAGCGTTCGGCCTGCCGGGGACCGCCCCGGCAGGGCAGCGCGGGCAGGACGATCTCCAGCGGCAGCGGGCGCGCGGCCAGCTCGGGCCGCGGCTCGCAGCGCCCCCGCATGGCCGTGCGGAACGTGTTGGCCATCGCCGAGGCCAGCAACGAGGACGCCGCGTAGGGCCGGTCGTTGACGTACTGGCCGAGGGAGAAGTCGGGAGTGCCCTTGCCGCGTGTGCGCACCAGTTTGACCGGGTCGACGTCCAGCAGCAGCGCGGCCGTGCACCGCTCCCGGCTCGCCTCCGGGTAGAAGACGTGGGCGGTGCCGAACGACTGGCCGAACGCCTGGACGCGGTCGGGATGCTTGTGCAGCAGGAACCCCAGATCCGACGCCGGAGGCAGGGTCGTGGTGATCGTCATAAGCACGTCCTCAGTGTGTCGGACCCACCTCGGCCCGCTCGAACCATTTCCACGGAAAAGCGTTTGCCGCCGCGCGCCGCCGGTCCGGAGAATCCGTCGTGACATGAGCAGACATCCACGCAGGATGGTCGCCCGGGAGACGGTGGACATCCTCGAACGCGGCGACTACCGGGCGCCCTCGGGCCGCACGGTACGCATCGCCGACGCACTGGCCTTGTCCATCGGCGACACCGTGCTGTACACGCCGGCGGAACTGAACGGGCTCCTCGCGGCGGCGCGGCGGGCCCGGGGCCCGGAGTTCGCGACGCGGATCGAGGTCACCGACGAGACGACCCTGGCGGCGGCGCGGCGGCTCGGCGACCCCGGACAAGTGCCGCTGGCGCTGAATTTCGCGTCCGCGAAGAACCCCGGCGGCGGATTCCTGAACGGCGCGCACGCCCAGGAGGAGGGCCTGGCGCGCTCGTCCGGGCTGTACGCGTCGCTGCGGGCGGCGCCGGAGTTCTACGCCTTCCACCGCGAGCAGCGCGACCTGCTTTACAGCGACCACATGATCTATTCACCGAACGTGCCGGTGTTCCGCGACGACTCCGGGCGGCTGCTGGAGGAGCCGTACCCGGTCGCGTTCCTCACCTCGGCCGCGCCCAATTGCGGCGCCATCCGCGACAAGGACAAGGCCGAGCGGATCCCGGCCGCGCTGGCGCTGCGGGCGCGCAAGGTGCTGGCGGCGGCGCTCGCGCACGGCCACCGGCGGCTGGTGCTGGGCGCGTGGGGCTGCGGCGTGTTCCGCAACGACCCGCATGAGGTCGCGGGCGTGTTCGCCGAGGCGCTCCGTCCCGGCGCCGAGTTCGCGGGACGGTTCGAGCACGTGGTGTTCGCGGTCTGGGACACCGCGCAGGGCTCGCCCAGGCGCGCCGCGTTCCAGGAGGTCTTCGCCGGCCTCGTCACCGCCTGACGGACGCCGGTGCCGGGAGAGCGCGTGGCGGCCCACCCGGCACCGGCGGTCACGCGGACGGCACCGCCGGAGCGTGATCGTCCGTGGCGCGCTCAGACCTTCGCCATGACCTCGGAGGCCAGCAGCTCCAGGTGGTCGAGGTCGTGCAGGTCGAGAACCTGGAGGTAGAGGCATTCGGCGCCCAGCCCGGCGAAGGTGCCGATCTTCTCCACCAGTTCGTCCGGGGTGCCCGCCAGGCCGTTCTCGCGCAGCTCGGACACCTCGCGGCCGATGGCGTCGGCCCGCCGCTTCACCTCGGCCTCGTCCCGGCCGCAGCACACCACCTGCGCCGCCGAGTAGACCATCGGCTTGGTGCGTCCCGCCTCATGGCAGGCGGCCCGCACCCGGTCGAAGGCCGCCCCCGTCTCGCGCGGATGGGCGAACGGCACATTGAACTCGTCGGCGTGGGCCGCGGCCAGCCGCGGGGTGCGCTTGGCGCCGAGACCGCCGAGCAGCACCGGCGGCCCCTCGGGACGGACGGGCTTGGGCAACGCAGGCGATTCCGCGAGCCGGTAGTAGCGGCCCTCGAAGTCGTAGGTCTGGCCCGGAGGCGTCCGCCACAGCCCGGTGATGATCTCCAGTTGCTCCTCGAAGCGGTCGAACCGTTCCCGCAGGCCGGGGAACGGGATGCCGTAGGCGGTGTGCTCGGCGTCGTACCAGCCGGTGCCGATGCCGAAGTCGATCCTCCCGCCGCTCATCTGGTCGACCTGCGCCACGGCGATGGCCAGCGGGCCGGGCAGCCGGAAGGTGGCGGCGCTCATCAGCGTGCCCAGCCGGATCCGGCTGGTCTCCCGGGCCAGCCCCGCCAGCGTGATCCAGGCGTCCGTGGGACCGGGCTCGCCGGACACGTCACCCATCTTGAGGTAGTGGTCGGAGCGGAAGAAGGCGTCGAAGTTCAGGTCCTCGGCCGCCTTGGCGACCGCGAGCAAGGTCTCGTACGAGGCCCCCTGCTGGGGCTCGGTGAAGATCCGGAGTCGCATGATCCCATCCTCGTACGTACGGGGACCCGCGCGCGTCACGGGGGCGGAAATCTCCACTGAAGAAGGGTCAGAGGGGCCGGCCGGGCAGCGCGGCGACGAGCACGGGCATCAAAGCCGCGCATCGTTCACGGAGGCTGAGGCCGGGGTCGCCGAGGGCGCGCGCGCCGGAAGGCGGACGGTGACGATCAGGCCGCCACCCGGACGCGGGCGCGCGGTCACCGTCCCGCGATGCGCGGTCGCGACGGCGCGGACGATCGACAGGCCGAGCCCCGCGCCACGGTCCGAGCGCACCCTGTCCTGCCGCAGCCGCCGGAACGGCTCGAAGATCGTCTCGATCTCGTAGGGCGGGACGACCGGCCCGGTGTTGGCCACCACCAGCTCCGCCTCCCCGTCGCGGCGGCCCGTGGAGACCCACACCTCGCCGCCGTCGTGGTTGTGCCGCACCGCGTTCTCCACCAGGTTCTGGGCGAGCCGTTCCACCAGCACGGGATCGCCGTCCGCGGGCGCCGGCGCGGTGCCGGCGTGGACGGTCACGTCCCGCGCGTCCGCCTCGGCGGCGGCCTGGCCGAGCACGTGGTCCATCACGTCGGCCAGGTCCAGCGGTGCCGTGGCGGTCACCGCGTTCTCCCCGCTCGCCAGGGTCAGCAGCCCGTCGATGAGCCGCTCGTGCCGCCCGTTCACCACCAGCAGCGCCTCGCCGAGCCGCCGCACGTCCTCGCTCGCGTCGGGACGCCGCAACGCCACGTCCACCAGCGTCCGGTTGATCGCCAGCGGGGTGCGCAGCTCGTGCGAGGCGTTGGCGACGAACCGGCGCTGCCCGTCGAACGCGCGGTCCAGCCGCTCCAGCATCGTGTCGAAGGTGTCGGCGAGCTCCTTCACGTCGTCCCGCGGCCCGGTGTAGGCGATCCGCTCGGTGAGGTTGTTGCCCTGCGCCACCCGTCGCGCGATCTCGGTGATCCGGTTGACGGGGCGCAGCGCGCGGTCGGCCAGCAGCCACCCGAACCCCACCGCCGCGGCGCTGACCACGCCCAGCGCGATACCGCCCTGGGTGAGCAGCGTCCGCATCGTCTCCCGCTGGTGGTCCCTGCGGTCGGCCACCAGTATGCCCCGCACCTCGGAGCGGGTGATCTTCCCGTCCGGCGGCACGCCCGGCCGCGCCTGTCTCGCGACGATCGGGGCGGCGGCGGTCCCGCCGCGCTGGAAGCCGACGGGCTCCTCGATCCTCTGCAGGCTGTTCTGGACCAGAAGGTAGGTGAGCGACAGCAGGACGATGCCCGCGGCGATGAACAGGCCGCCGTACAGCAGCGTGAGCCGCACCCGGATGGTGGGCCGGAAACCCTGGACGGCGGCGGACAGGGACGCGGAGGTCATGGAATGCGGTACCCCACTCCAGGAACGGTCTCGATGATGGGCGGGTCGCCGAGCTTGCGGCGCAGCTTCATCACCGTGACCCGGACGGTGTTGGTGAACGGGTCGGTGTGCTCGTCCCACACCTTCTCCAGCAGCCGCTCGGCCGACACGACCGCGCCGCCCGCGCGCAGCAGCTCGGCCAGCACCCCGAACTCCTTGCGCGCGAGATGCAGGTACCGGCCGTCGCGGTAGACCTCGTGGCGGGCCGGGTCGAGCCGCACCCCGGCGCGTTCCAGCAGCGGCGGGTCGGCGGGACGGGCGCGCCGGCCCAGCGCGTGGATCCTGGCCACCAGCTCCTCGAACGCGAACGGCTTGGTCAGGTAGTCGTCGGCGCCGAGCCGCAGCCCGTCCACCCGCGCCGGGACGGTGCCGGCGGCGGTCAGCATCAGCACCCGCACGTGCGCGCCCGACTCCACCACGGCCCGGCACACGTCGTCGCCGTGCACCACCGGCAGGTCGCGGTCCAGGATCAGCACGTCGTAGTCGTTGACGCCGAGGCGTTCCAGCGCGGCGTCACCGTCGTTGACCACGTCCACCGCGAGCGCCTCCGCCCGCAGGCCCTCGGCGATCAGGTCGGCCAGCATCCGCTCGTCCTCGGCGATCAGTATCCGCACGTTCCTTCCCGTCCCCTCGTGCCCGCCCACGGCCGGCGGCGCGCGTCCGCGGATCAGCGTGCCGCAACGGGCGTAACGCGGGCATAACCCGAACCGGTTACGCCACGGTTATCCCTCAGCCGGTGGACTGCGGGGCGCCCGGCGGGCTCGCCGCCGGGACGCGACGAGGAGATCCACCATGCGACGACGAGGACCGATAACGCTGGTTCTGCTCATGCTGCTGGCGACGGCCACGCCCGCCTGCGGCAACAAGAACGGGGCGGCGACAACGGGCGCGAGCCGGCGGGCGGCGGCCAACGACCAGGAGAAGATGCGCCAGTACGCCAAGTGCATGCGGGCCAACGGCATCGACATGCCCGACCCGTCCGCGGAGGGCGGGCGCATCACGGTCGAACGCAGGCAGTCCGCCGATGCCATCAACAGGCAGAAGGCGCAGGCCGCGGAGAAGAAGTGCCGCCACCTGATGCCCAACGGCGGCAAGCCCGCCAAGCCCAAAGCCGAGCAACTCGCCGAGCTGCGGGCGATGGCCAAGTGCATGCGCGAGAACGGCGTCCCGTCCTTCCCCGATCCCAATCCCAACGGCGGCATCGTGATCAACCAGCAAGGGGGCGGCGGGCCCAAGATCAATCCGGACGACCCGGTCTTCAAGGCGGCCGAGAAGAAGTGCCGCCCCAAGGGCATGGACAAGCCCGCGCGTATCAGGAGGGGCGGATGAGCCGCGCCCGCGCCGTCGCCCTCAGCGCCGCGGGGGTGGTGGTCGCCGCCGGGGCCGGGCTGGCCACCGTGGGCCTCGGGGGCGGCGAGGCCCCGACCACCGGGCGCGGCGGCCTGCCGCCCGCCACGGCCCCGGTCGAACGCACGACGCTGGTCGAGACGCAGCAGGTCGACGGGACCCTCGGCTACGGCTCCACCCGTACCGCGACCACCTCGGGCGGCGGCACCGTGACCTGGCTGCCCGCCGCGGGCACCACGCTGCGGCGGGGGCGGGCCGCGTACAAGGTGGACAACCGGCCCGTGCCGGTGCTGTACGGGCGGCTGCCGGTGTACCGGACGCTGTCGCCCGGGATGGAAGGACCCGACGTCAAGCAGCTCGAACTCAACCTGCGCGCCCTCGGATACTCCGGTTTCACCGTGGACGAGGAGTTCGGTACCGCCACCGCCACCGCCCTGAAGGACTGGCAGGGCGACCTGGGCCTGCCGGAGACCGGCACGCTCGCCCCCGGCTCGGTGCTGATCGCGCCCGGTGAGATCCGGGTGGCCGAGCGCAAGACGAGCGTCGGCGAGCGGGCCGGCGGGCCCGTCTTCACCTACACGGGAACGGAGCGCCGGGTCATGGTCGACCTGGACGTCCAGTACCAGCGGCTCGCCAAGAAGGGCGCCAAGGTCACGATCGAGCTGCCCGAGGGCGGCACCCTTGAGGGCACCATCACGAACGTGGGCACGGTCGCCACGGCGGGCCAGGGGGACGACCCCGCCACCATCGACGTCACCATCGCGGTGCGCGGGCGGACGTCCGTCCCGTACGACCGCGCGCCCGTCCTGGTGAAGCTGATCGCGGAACGGCACGAGGGCGTGCTGGCCGTGCCGATCGGGGCGCTGCTCGCCCAGCCCTCCGGCGGCTACGCGGTCCAGGTCGTGGAGAACGGCCGGACGCGGACCCTCCCCGTCGAGACCGGCGTGTTCACCCAGGGCAAGGTCGAGATCTCCGGCCCCGGCCTGGCGGAGGGCATGAAGGTGGGGGTGCCCTCATGACCCCGGTGGTGGAGCTGCGGCAGGTCACCAAGACCTACCCCGGCGGCGTCACCGCGCTGCACTCGGTGAGCCTCACGATCGAGGCGGGCGAGCTGGTCGCGGTCGTCGGCCCCTCCGGCTCGGGCAAGTCCACCCTGCTGCACATGATGGGGACGCTGGACCGTCCTAGTGACGGCACCGTCCTGATCGGGGGACGGGACGTGGCGCGGCTGAGCGACCGGCGACTGTCCGGGCTGCGCGCCCGCCGCATCGGCTTCGTGTTCCAGGCGTTCCATCTCGCGCCCGGGGTCACCGCGCTCGGCAACGTCGCCGACGGGCTGCTGTACACGGGCCTTCTCGCCGGCCGACGCCGCGAGATGGCGCGTGAGGCGCTCGAACGGGTCGGCCTAGGCCACCGCGTCACCCACCGGCCGCACGAGCTGTCCGGCGGTGAACGGCAGCGGGTCGCGATCGCCCGCGCGGTCGCGGGGAGGCCGGAGCTGCTGCTGGCCGACGAGCCGACCGGCAACCTCGACTCGGCGTCCGGCGCGGGCGTGCTGGACCTGCTCAGGGAGCTGGCCTCCGGCGGCACCACCGTCGTCCTGATCACGCACGACCGCGACATCGCCGCCACCCTGCCGCGCCAGGTCCGCATGCACGACGGGCAGATCGTCCACGACGGCGCGGCGAGCTTGGAGGTGACGCGATGAGCGATTCGGCGCACACCGACGCCCCCTCCCGCCTCCTGCCCGGCGACGTGCTGCGGGTCGGGGCGGCCGGGCTGCGCGCCCGTCCCCTGCGGGTGGTCCTGTCCGCGCTGGGCATCGCCATCGGGATCGCCGCGATGATCGCGGTGGTGGGCATCTCGTCCTCCAGCCGTGCGCAGCTCCAGGCCACCCTCGACCGGCTCGGCACCAACCTGCTGACGGTCGCGCCGGGCAAGGACTTCTTCGGCGCGGACGCCGCGCTGCCACCGTCCGCGCCCGGCATGATCGCCCGGATTCCGCAGGTCGAGTCGGCCGCGTCCACCGGACGGGTCAAGAGCGCGCGGGTGTACCGCAACGACCACATGCCGGCGGGAGAGACCGGCGGCATCAGCGTCCTGGCCGCCGACCTCGGGCTGCCCCGCACCGTCGGCCTCACCATGGCCTCGGGAAGCTGGCTGAACGCCGGGACGGTCCGCTACCCGGCCGTCGTCCTGGGCTCGGCCTCGGCCGACCGGCTCGGCATCGCGGGACCCGGCCGGCAGGTGTGGCTCGGCGGCCAGTGGTTCACCGTCGTCGGGATCCTCGCGCCCAACCTCCTGGCCCCCGAGCTGGACTCCGCGGCCCTGGTCGGCCGGGACGTGGCGGCGGCCCGCCTCGGGTACGACGGCAACCCCACCACCATCTACACCCGGGCCAGGAAGGACTCGGTGGAGGCCGTCCGGGATCTGCTGGCCGCCACCGCCAACCCCGAGGCGCCCAACGAGACCGACGTCAGCCAGCCCTCCGAGGCGCTCGCCGCGGAGGCGGCCACGGACAGGGCCTTCACCGGGCTCCTGCTGGGCCTCGGCGCGGTGGCGCTGCTCGTGGGCGGGCTCGGCGTGGCCAACACCATGGTCATCTCCGTCCTGGAACGCCGCGCGGAGATCGGGCTGCGCCGTTCCGTGGGCGCCACCCGCGGGCACATCCGCGTCCAGTTCCTCACCGAGTCCCAGCTTCTGGCGGCCCTGGGAGGCACCGGAGGCGTGGCGCTCGGGACGGTGGTCACCGCCGTGTACGCCCTCAGCCGGGGCTGGCCGACCGTCGTCCCGGCATGGGCCATGGCCGGGGGCATCCTGGCCACCCTCCTCATCGGCGCCGTGGCCGGGCTCTACCCGGCGCTGCGCGCGGCGCGGCTCCCGCCCACCGAGGCGCTGGCCAGCCCTTGACCGGCCAGCCCTTGACCGGCCAGCCCTTGACCGGCTAGCCCTTGACCAGGGTGGCCAGGCACTCGACGTGCTGGGTCATGGGGAAGGCGTCGAAGGCGCGGAAGGACTCCAGCGTCCAGCCGCGCTCGCCGAAGTAGGCCAGGTCGCGGGCCAGGGTCGCGGGGTCGCAGGAGACGTACGCGATCTTGCGGGTGGCGAGCGCGGCGATCCGCTCCACCACCTCGCGGCCCGCGCCCGCGCGGGGCGGGTCCAGGACGACGAGGTCGGCGCCGCGGACACGGCTGCCGCGATGGTGCCCGCCGCCGCGCTTGGCCTGGGTGCGCTCCGTGCCCGCCGCGACGCCGAACTCCAGGGTGGGAAGGACCTCCTCGACCTGACCGCGCTCGACCGCGGCCTGCGGAAGGTCGCGCAGGTTGTGCTTGGCGTCCCGGACGGCCTGCCCGTCGGACTCCACCCCCACCACCAGACCCTCGGGACCGACCCGTTCGGCCAGGTGGGCGGTGAACAGGCCCGCGCCGCAGTAGAGGTCGACGGCGATCTCGCCGAGCCGGGGCGCCAGGGCGTCCAGGACGGCCTCCGCCAGCAGCGGCGCCGCCCCCGGGTGCACCTGCCAGAACCCGCTGCCGCTGACCTGGAACAGCCTCCCGGAGACCTCCTCGCGCACGTACGGGACCGGGCCCTGCTGCGGCGCGCCCTTGCGGACGAGCCGTACGGGGACGTCCAGGCGCGGCACGCGGGCGTTGCGGCGGCCCTTGAGGGAGACGACGCGGTCGCCCGTGGTGGCCGACACGATGCCCTCCACGGAGGTCGCGCCGGGCCAGCGCTTGCGCTCGATGCCCATCTCCTCCACGCCGGGGTGGGCGATCAGGCACTCGTCGATCGGCTCGATGTCGTGCGAGCGGTGGCGGCGCAGGCCGATGGTGCCGTCCACGGCGGCGAACTGGACGCGGGTGCGCCAGCCGAGCCCGGGGCCCGGCCGGGCCTCCGCGTTCTCCGTGTCCCCCGTGTCCCCGGTGCCCTCGGGGAAGGGCACCTCCTCGACCGTGACCTGGCGCTTGATCCCGGCGACCCGTTCGAGCTGTTCCTCGACGACGGCGGCCTTCAGGCGGCGTTGCGCGGGCAGTGAGGCGTGCTGCCAGTCGCACCCCCCGCACCGGCCCGGACCCGCGAACGGGCACGGCGCCTGGACCCGGTCGGGGGACGCCGACAGGATCTCCACCGCGTCGGCGCGCAGGAAGTTCTTGGTGCGCTCGGTGACGCGGGCGCGGACCCGCTCGCCCGGCAGGGCGTGCCGGACGAACACCACCCGGCCCTCGTGCCTGGCCACGCAGAAGCCGCCGTTGGCGACCTTGCCGACCTCCAGGTCGAGAAGGCCGGGAGGGTCGGCGGGCTCGGGCTCTTTCCGCGGGCCGGGCGATTCAGTCACGATCCGAAACGATACCGCCGCCCGCGGGTGCTCCCTCCCGTCCGCCGTCCTGGCCGGGCAGGCCGCGCGGCGTCTCCCGGAGCGGGCGGCGCACCGCGCCCGGCCCCTCGGGCTCGGGACGGCCCTTGAGCCGGTCGGACGAGGCGAGCTGCCAGGGCACGCTGGTGACCATGACGCCGGGCAGGAACAGCAGCCGGGTCTTCAGCCGCAGGGCGCTCTGGTTGTGCAGCAGGTTCTCCCACCAGTGGCCGACCACGTACTCGGGCAGGAACACCGTCACCACGTCGCGCGGGCTCTTGCGGCGCACGCTCTTGACGTACTCCAGCACCGGCCGGGTGATCTCCCGGTACGGCGAGTCCAGGGTCTTGAGCTGGACGGGCAGGTCGAGCGCCTCCCACTCCTCGCGCAGCCGCGCCGACTCCGCCGCGTCCACCCCGACCGTGACGGCCTCCAGGGTGGACGGCCGGGTCGCCCGCGCGTAGGCCAGGGCCCGCAGGGTCGGCTTGTGCAGCTTGGACACCAGCACGATCGCGTGGTTGCGCGCGGGCAGGACCACGTCCTCGCCGGAGGGCACCAGTTCCTCGGCCACCCGGTCGTAGTGCCGCCGGATCGACTTCATGAGCAGGAACAGCAGCGGCATCGCGAGACAGACGATGTAGGCGCCGTGCGTGAACTTGGTGATCAGGACGACGACCAGCACGAACCCCGTGGTGGAGCCGCCGACGGCGTTGATCGCCCGGGAGCGCCGCATGTGCCGCCGCGCGGCCGGGTCGGTCTCGGTGGCCAGCCTGCGGTTCCAGTGCCGCACCATGCCGATCTGGCTCAGCGTGAACGAGACGAACACGCCGACGATGTAGAGCTGGATCAGCCGGGTGACCTCGGCCTGGAACGCGTACACCAGCAGGCCCGCCGCCGTGGCCAGGATGATGATGCCGTTGCTGAAGGCCAGCCGGTCGCCGCGGGTGTGGAGCTGACGCGGCAGGTAGCCGTCCCTGGCCAGGATGGACCCGAGCACGGGGAAGCCGTTGTAGGCGGTGTTGGCCGCCAGGAACAGGATCAGGGCGGTGACGCCCGCGATGTAGAGGAAGGGGAGCGAGCCGTCCCCGAACACGGCGGAGGCGACCTGGGTGAGGATCGGTTCCTGGACGTAGCCGTCCCCGACCGGCCGCCCGTCCCTCACAAGCTGCTCCGCCGGGACCTCGGCGACCCGCACGTGCGACTGGAGCGCCAGCGCGATCACGCCGCAGAACATGGTGACGGCGATGACGCCCATCATCAGCAGCGTCGTGGCGGCGTTGCGGCTCTTGGGCTTGCGGAAGGCGGGCACCCCGTTGCTGATGGCCTCCACCCCGGTCAGCGCGGCGCAGCCGGAGGAGAACGCCCGAAGCAACAGGAACAGCACGGCGAAGCCGGCCAGGTCGGTCTGCTCGGCGCGGATCTCCAGGTCGGCGGTGGGCGCGGTCAGCTCGTCCCCCAGCACGCCCAGCCGGAACAGGCCGACGACGATCATGCAGAGCACGCCGACCACGAACGCGTAGGTGGGGATGGCGAAGAACGTCCCGGACTCCCGCACCCCGCGCAGGTTGATCACGGTGAGCAGGACGATGATCGCGAGCGCGATGCCGACCCGGTTGTGCCCGATCCAGGGGATCGCCGAGCCGATGTTCTCCACGCCCGACGACACCGACACCGCCACGGTGAGGACGTAGTCCACCAGAAGGGCGCTGGCCACGGTCAGGCCGGCGTTGGGGCCGAGGTTGACGGTGGCGACCTCGTAGTCGCCTCCACCGCTGGGGTAGGCGTGCACGTTCTGCCGGTAGGAGGCCACGACCACCGCCATCAGCAGGACGATGGCCACCGCGATCCACGGGCCGAAGCTGTAAAAGGAGACGCCCGCGATCGCGAGCATCATCAGCAGCTCCTGGGGAGCGTAGGCGACCGACGACAGCGGGTCGCTGGCGAAGATCGGCAACGCGATCCGCTTGGGCAGCAATTGCTCGTGCAGCTGCGTGCTCCGCAGGGCACGGCCCAGCAGAACGCGTTTCACGAGGTCTGAAACCTTCGGCACGAACGAGACTCTAACTCCGCGGGGCGGCCGGCCGGCACGCGGCCGCCCGGTGGGCGGAACACGGGACGGCCACGGATCCCGCCCTCACCACGCGGAGCGGCCCGGCCCAGGGCTGGGTAGTACTCGCCTGGGCGGATGTGTAGTTTTGCAGCCCGGCAGGATCTTCGAGCCGGAGCGGACCCTGGGCGTCAGGGAAGGAACGGGCGTGCATATCGTGATCATGGGATGTGGCCGCGTCGGGTCGACGCTCGCCCACATCCTGGAGGACAAGGGCCATTCGGTGGCGATCATCGATCAGAACCCGGAGGCTTTCCGCCGGCTGCGCAGCGGCTTCAAGGGGCGCCGGGTCACCGGGTTCGGGTTCGACCGGGACGTGATCGTCGAGGCCGGCATCGACCACGCGTCCGCGTTCGTCGCCGTCAGCAGCGGCGACAACTCCAACATCATCTCCGCCCGGGTGGCGCGCGAGACCTTCGGCATCGAGAACGTGGTGGCGCGGATCTACGACCCCCGCCGCGCCGAGGTCTACCAGCGGCTGGGGATCCCCACGGTGGCGACCGTGCGGTGGACGGCCGACCAGATCCTGCGCCGGCTCCTGCCCGAGGGCGCCGAGCCGCTGTGGCGGGACCCGACCGGCGAGGTGGTGCTGGCCGAGCTGGACGCCGGGCGCGCCTGGGTGGGCGACAAGGTCGCCGCGCTGGAGGAGGCCGCCGGCACCCGTGTCGCCTTCATCACACGGATGGGCGAGGCCCTGGTGCCGCAGGCCGACACCGTGATCCAGGACGGCGACGTCGTCCATGTGATCGCCCACGCGGGCGAGCTGGAACGCATCAACGCCGCGGTGGCGGTGCGCACGGAGGAGGACGCCTGATGCGGATCGCGATCGCGGGGGCCGGGGCGGTGGGCCGGTCCATCGCCCAGGAGCTGCTGGAGAACGGGCACGAGGTGCTGCTCATCGACAAGAGCCCGAAGGCGATCAAGGTGGAGATGGTGCCGCGGGCCGAGTGGCTGCTGGCGGACGCCTGCGAGATCTCCTCGCTGGACGACGCCGCGCTGGAACGCTGCCAGGTGGTGGTCGCCTCCTCCGGCGACGACAAGGTCAACCTGGTGGTGTCGCTGCTGGCCAAGACCGAGTACGGGGTTCCGCGGGTGGTGGCCAGGATCAACCACCCCAAGAACGAGTGGCTGTTCAACGAGTCGTGGGGCGTGGACGTCGCGGTGTCCACGCCGCGGCTGCTGTCGGCCCTGGTCGAGGAGGCGGTCAGCGTCGGGGACCTGGTCCGGCTGATGACCTTCCGGCAGGGCGAGGCCAACCTGGTCGAGCTGACCCTGCCCGAGGACGCGCCGCTGGGCGGCGAGCGGGTCGGCTCGGTGAGCTGGCCGCGCGACACCGCGCTGGTGGCGATCCTGCGGGAGGGCCGGGTGCTGGTCCCCGCCGCCGACGACACCCTGGAGCCGGGCGACGAGCTGATGTTCGTGGCCAGCCAGGACGTGGAGGACGAACTGGCGGAGCTGCTGAGCGCCCGCTGAGAGGTCCCTTCCCGCCGCCGCCGTGTCCGGCACGGCGCGCCCCCGCTTGCGCCGTACCGGACCGGTGGGTCAGCGGAATTCCGCCAGCCTCGGCCGGACTCCCGCGAGCACCAGGCCCGCGAGCACCGCCGCTCCCACCTGCGGCATAACGTCCCAGCGCTCCAGGGCCCGGATTTCTTCCTTCATGTCGAAAGATTTTTCCCTCATCTCCGTGGGCGAGACCACGGCGTCCGGCGGCTCGTACCGCGGCACGTGCAGCATCTGGGCGCTCGCCACGAGCAGGGCCGCGGCCAGAAGGCTTCCCAGCACCAGCGGCGGGCTGATCAGGCGTCGATGGCGCCGCGCCACCGTCCACTGCAGCGCGCCGAGGACGGCCAGCAGCGCCGCGCCCAGGAACACCACGGCGTTCCGTGCCAGCGTCGCGTCGTCCCGCCGTTCCCGGTCCGTACGATCCAGGTCCCGGACGCCCGCGTCGGCGAGGCGCCGCGCCGCGGGCAGCATGCCGGACCGCATCAGGCCCGACATCGTCCGGCGGAGGTCCCAGGCCCGCCTGACCTGCCGGGCGCTCCCCCCGTCAAGGACGATCACCTGACCGGCCAGGGTCTGGTACCGGGTCAGCGCCCGGACGACCGTGTCCAGCTCGCGGCGCGCGGCGGGGCCCGCCGTGACGGCCGTGAGCCGCTGGAGCTCGGCGTTCGCCCTGGCGAGCGCGCCGTCGAAGCGGGCCAGCGCCGCACGGCGTTCCGGCGCGTTCCGCCGGCCGTCCAGGTCCAGCGCCGCCGTCAGGGCCGCGTCCAGCACCTCCAGGTGCGTGTGCAGGTCGGTGGCGAGGAGGGCCTGCGGCGCGGCACGGCCACCGGCCCGGCGCAGGTGCGTCCGGAGATCGGTCGCGGAGACCGACACGACCGCCGCGAACAGGAAGGCGATCAGGACGGCGAGGGTCGCGAGCGTGCGCAACCACACGGGAGTGGTGAGCCGGAAGCGATGCGCGGAGGTCGGTTCAGTCGGTTCAGGTAGTTCCAGCCCGGTCATCGATGTGAGGCCGTTCATGGCGGCTTCCCCTCATAGCAGGGTCTTCGGGCGTACGGAGTTGGCCAGTTCCACGAGCCGGACGCGCTCGCGTCGCATCCCCGCGAGCCTCGCCAGGGAGCGGTAGCCGCGTTCGAGGCCGCGCCGCAGGTCCCGTTCGGTCCGCGGGGTGCCCAGAAGGGGCGGCCCGGCCTGCGCGTGCGCGACCTGCTGTTCCAGCGCCGTCTCCAGGATCAGGACGGTCAGCCGCGCCCGTCGCTCCGGTTCGAGGTCGAGCCGTTCCAGGCGGCCGGCGGCCCTGGCGAGCTCGCGGTGGGTCACGTCGGCCGGATCGCGCCCCGCCAGCGCGGCGACGATCGCGGCGACCTGCGCGTCGGCGTGCGCGGGCGAGGAGGCCGGAACGGACGCCAGCACCTCCCCGGCGCCCTTCCGGTCACCGAGCGCCAGCCGGGCCCTGGCCAGCCCGAACGCCGCCCCCTCCCAGCGCCGGTCGGTGCGCCAGACGCGCAGCAGGTGGCGCGCGGCGGCGCGGTGGTCACCGCGCAGCTCCGCGCACAGGCCGAGGGCCAGTTGGGGCGCCGCCTCGCCCGGCAGCAGCGCGTACACGCGGTCGAAATGGCGGGCGGCCTCGTCCACCTCGCCCCGCGCGAGCGCGCAGATCCCGAGGTACCAGTGGGTCCACCAGTCCTTGGGGCCGCCCTCCAGTACCACCCGTGCGGCCTCGTGATCACCGGCCTCGATCCGTGCGCCCGCCTCCCTGACCCGCCGCCCGCCGTCCGCATTTGGATCGTCCAGGACGGGCGCGGGCAGCCCCTCGGCGACCTCGGCCGCCCAGGGACGGGCCGCGGTGGGCAGGTCGGCGACGCCGGTGAACCGCGCCGAGACCGACGGGCGGGGCCTGCCGTCCTCGGACGCCAGGACCTCCCGCAGCACGCCGATGAGCTGCTCGGCCATCTCGGCGGCCGAGGTGAAGCGCTCGGCCGGATCGGGGTGCGCCGCCCGGCGCAGCAGCCGGTCGTAGGACTCGTGCCGCGCGAGGACCGCCACCCGCTCGCGCTCGGGCAGCGACTCGGCGTACCGGCCGGTGAACCCGGTGAACTCGAAGCTGAGCACCGCCATCGCGCGCGCGACGGTGTAGAGGTCGGACCCGACGGACGGCCCCTGCTGGGCGATCTCCGGGGCCTGGTAGCCGACCGTCCCGTACACGGGGCCGTCCGGGTCGTCGGCGCGGCGCACCCCGCCCAGGTCGATCAGCCGCAGCGCGTCACCGGAGTGGATGGCGTTGTCCGGTTTGAAGTCGCAGTACAGCAGGCCCAGCCCGTGCAGGTGGTCCAGCGCGCGCAGCGCCTCAAGGCCGTAGGCCAGGACGTGCGTCAGCGGGGGCGACTCCCCGGCCCGCCGCCGCTCCAGCACGATCTCCTTCAGCGACCGGCCGCCGACGTACTCCATGACGATGTACTCGGCGCCGAAGTGCCGCACCACGTTGTAGATGCGGACGATCGCGGGATGGTCGACCGCGGCTAGGTGCCGGCGCTCGGCCTCGGCCACCGCGGGCAGGTCCGGGTCCCCGGACCCGATCATGCCCTTGAGCACCACGAAGCGGCCGGAGACCTCGCGGTCCCTGGCCAGGTGGACCCAGCCGGTGCCGCCGTGCGCCAGGCAGCCCACGACCTCGTACTGCGCGGCCACCACCTCGCCGGGACGCAGCGCGGGCTCGAACGAGAAGCGCGTCCCGCAACCGGAGCAGTAGCCGCGGACGCGGCCGGGACGGCCGTCGCGGGCGCGCCCGACCGGCGCGTCGCAGCGGCCGCAGAAGCGCCGGTGCTCGGGGACGACGGGGTCGGCCAGCACGGCCGAGACCGGGTCGCGGTACGGGACGGGCGGGATCTCGACCAGACCCGCCCCGAGAGTGCCGGTGAAAACCGAACGAAGGTCATGCGAGATCATCGGGGGCCTCCTGGCGGCGCGGACAACGTCCTCGCCGACCAGGCTTCCCGGCACACCTAGGCGCAGATTACCGTCGCTTTACCCACGAGAAAAGGTAAAACCTGGCATTCCGGGCCGCCGGGCCGCTCAGGCGGTGGCGCCCGGCCGCGGCTCCAGGGGCGTGCGGCCGCGGGCCAGCACCCAGACCATCGTCGCCAGCGCGGCGACCTGCAACGGCCAGCCCATCGCGATCTTGGCGACGCCGAGCAGCCCGCTCTGGTCGCCTTCGGCCAGGTAGACCGGGTACTGGACGGCCACCCGCAGCACGCACGGCGCCAGCAGGATCCAGGTCAGCCTGGAGCACAGCCGCAGGATGCCCGGATCGGAGCGCCAGCCGGTCGGGTCCCCGGTGACCGTGCCGATGAGGAAGCCGACCACCGGCCAGCGCGTCACGATCGACAGCAGCATGCCCGCGCCGTACGCGGCGTTCAGCAGGATGCCGGGGACGAACGCGTCCTCGGCCCGGCCGGAGCGCATCGCGAAGAACGCGGCGATGGCGATGCCGAGCAGGCTGTTGAGGACGAACTGCGGGTTGGAGCGCTGCGCCAGCCGGACCAGGAGCAGCAGCACGGCCGCGCCGATGCCCGCGTACACCGCCGTCCTGACCTGGTCGGTGATCACATAGGTGGCGGTGAAGCCGATCGTCGGCACCGCGGCCTCCACCATGCCGCGCACGCCGCCGAGGGCCTTGGACAGCTGGGCCCGCACCGCCGCCTCGACCGTGTCGTGCGCGCTGCCCCGCCCGGACCCTTGCGGCTCGGCGGCGCCGGTCGTTCCGGATCGCTCCGCGGCCCCGTCCGGGTCGGCGAAATCAGAGGCCTTGAAGTCGAGGGCGTCGCCCAAGACCTTCTCGACGTCCTCGGGCCGCACCTCCTCGGGCGGATGATCGGCCCGCGCGTCATCGGGACGCGCGTCGTCGGCCGGCGTGTCATCGGCAGGCAGGGGCTCGGCGGTTCGCCCGGTGTCCCGGGCGGTCGGCCCGTCGCTCATCGGTGGCACTGCGTCGTCCCCTGCTCGGATCGGGTCGGTCAGGTCGTCCTCTTGCTCATGAGCCGGTCACGAGCCGCCGCGCAGCTCGTACCGTGGATTGAACATGACCTTGCGGCCGTCCTGCACGCTCACCAGCCCTTCGGCGAGCAACCGGCGCCCCGGGTCGATTCCGGCGATCTTACGCCGGCCGAGCCAGACCAGGTTGATCACGTCGGTGCCGTCGTAGAGCTCGGCCTCCAGGGCGGGGGCCCCGCCCCGGGGCCGCAGGGTCACGGTCCGTAGCGTACCGGCTACGCGGTGGCGCTTGCGCTCGCCGCAGTCGGTGATCGGCGTGGCCCCCTCGGCGCCGCAGGTCTTCCGCAGATCCTCGGCTTCGAGCTCTTCCCTGGTGGAGGCCATGCGCCGCAGGAAGCGCCGCAGACCACCGCGGCCGCGGCCCTCCGCCGGCCCCGCGGGGCCGCGCTCCGGAGCCGTCCCGGCCGGCATGTCGTCCATGCTCGAAACTTTAAGCCATCCCATCCCACACCGAACCCGCCACCCGGCGATGAAGAGCCTGATAGACCGTTAAATCCTTGCATCGGTTCTCCGTCACCGAAAAGAGACCGACCACCATCGCGACACGGCCCCGGACGGGCACCGGGACCGGCTACCTTGTCACCGAATATCACTCTGCGTAAGCGAACCCCCACGCGGGGGAGGGAACGGCACTGGCAACGGGGGTGCGATGCTGCGACGCGCGTACTGGTCGGTCCCTGTCATGGTCCTGGTGGTCATGGGCGGCGCGGGCTGCGCGGGGGACGAACGCGGGCACAAGAGGGCCGCGCCCAGGCCCCCGGCGATCCAGGTCATCCCGGCGAACGGCACGCCGGACGCCCGCCCGGACCGTCCCGTCGTCGTCACCGCGGAACGCGGCACCCTCCATCAGGTCGTCGTGCGGGAGGATCCACGCGCGCACCTGCGTCCCAAGGGCACTCTCCCGCTCCCAGGCCGCTTCTCCGAGGACAGGCGTACCTGGCGCGCTCTCGGGACGCTGCGCCCTCACACGGCCTACACGGTGACCGCCACGGGTACGGGGCCGGGCGGCGAGCGCACCTGGCACGCGAGCCGCTTCACCACGCTCAGGCCCCGGGCCACGTTCGCGGTCGCCGACGTGACGCCTCGCCCTGGAGAGGTGGTCGGCGTGGGCATGCCGCTCATCGTCACCTTCGACCGTCCCATCGCCCGCCGTGCCGCGGTGGAACGGAGCCTGGAGGTGCGCATGTCGCGTCCCGTGACGGGCGCCTGGAACTGGACGACCGCGCAGCAGGTGGTGTTCCGTCCCCGCCGCTACTGGCCCACCGGCCAGCGCGTCACGCTCCTGGCCCGCACCACCGGGGTACGCGCCGCACCAGGGGTGTACGGGACGTCCGATCACACGTCCAGGTTCCGGGTGGGGACGCGCCGCGTCAGCACGGTGGACGTGCGGAGGCACGTGATGTCCGTCGAGGAGAACGGAGTCCTCGTCAACACCGCTCCCATCAGCGCCGGCAAGGGCGGGCGGCGCGCCTACGTCACCACGAGCGGCGTTCACCTCGCCATGGGAAAGTACGACCCGGTCATCATGACGTCGGCCTGGATGGGCGTGACCGACCGCGACGACCCGCGCTACTACAAGAAGACGGTCCGGCACGCGGTGCAGATCTCGGGCACGGGCGAGTACGTTCACGCGGCGCCGTGGTCGGTCGCATCCCAGGGGCGGGCGAACGTGAGCCACGGGTGCGTCAACGCCTCCCCCACGTTCGCGCAGTGGTTCTACGCGCGGACGCAACGCGGCGACATCGTCAAGGTGACCGGTACGGATCGCCCGCTGGAGCCCTTCAACGGGTGGGGGTACTGGCAGATGCCGTGGGAGAGGTGGGTGAAGGGCGGCGCGCTGAACCGTCCCGTCCTGCCACGCGAGCACGACCCCTGACCGGAGGCCCGCTCTCCTACGCCTGACTCGCGCTCGGCCGGGCCCGTCCGCGCAGGAACGGCACGCGAGTGCGGGCGACCGCCAGGAAGTACCCCATCTCCGGCACCCTGAGCAGCCGCGCCGCCGCCACGTACAGCAGCCCGCCGCCGATCCCGCCCACGGCCATCGCCAGGAGCCCCGGCAGCCGGTCCCCCGGCAGCCGCCCGAACCCCCACACGCACGCGACACCGAACAGGGCTCCCGGCAGCGCGGCCAGGTAGAGCAGCGTGAGCGTGCGCAGGATCCGCCGCCCGTCCATGCCGCCCAGCCTCCGGCGCAGCACCAGCGTCGCCCCGGCCGTCCCGACCAGGTAGAACAGCCCGTACGCCACCGGCAGCCAGAACACCACGTTCTGCGGCGGCAGCAGCCACAGCAGCGCGAACGCGACGGCGACCTGCACGATCCCGGCCGGGATCGCCAGCACCCCCGGCATCCGGGTGTCGCCCAGCGCGTAGAAGACCCGCATCTGGAGCTGGAACAGCGTGAACGGGATCACCATCACGGCGAACACCATCAGCACCATGCCGATCCTGCGCGCGTCGGCGGGCTCGGTGCTGCCGTACGCGAACAGGATGATCGCCCCGGGGATCGCGAACACCAGCATCGCCGCCGACAGCGGCACCAGCAGCACCGACGACAGCCGCAGCCCCCGCGAGAAGTCGGCGCGCAGCAGGTCGCGGCGCCCGTCGGCGACATGGGCGCTCATCCGCGGCAGCAGCGCCGTGATCACCGAGACGGCGATGATCGCGTACGGGAGCTGGAACACCACCTCGGCGAACTTGTACGCCGCGATCCCCGCGGCGTCCTCCCCCGCCTCGCTGGCGGCGCGCTCGCCCGCGCGGGTCGCCACGTTCGCCGTCGCCAGCAGCCCGGCCTGCGCCACCAGGATGTAGACCAGCATCCACAGCGCCGCCCTCGCCGCCTCACCGATCCCGGATCCACGCAGGTCGAGCCGGGGACGCCAGCGGAACCCGGCCCGCCACAGCGACCAGGCGAGCAGCAGGCTCTGCACCACGGTCCCGGCCGCCGACCCGAGCGCCAGCACCGACAGTTGCGTGTCGGTGACCGAGTCCAGCCCGCGATCCACCCCGGCGATCGCCAGGAACGCCAGTCCCGCCCCGATCGTGATGAGGTTGTTGACGATCGGCGCCCACATCGGCGCGCCGAACCGCTCCCGGACGTTCAGCAGGGTCCCCGCCACCCCGCTGAGCCCGATGAACAGGATCTGGATCAGCAGCAGCCTGGACAGCAGCACGGCGATCTCGCGCTGGCGCCCCTGGTAGTCGCCCGCGTACAGGGAGACCAGCCAGTCGGCGGCCAGCACCGCCACCACGGTCAGCACGAGCAGGCCCGCCATCACCGCCGTGAACAGCCGCTGCTCGGTCGCCTCGCCTCCGTCCGCGTCCCACTTGCGCCGCTTCACCAGGAACGGGACGAACACGCTGGACAGCAGGCCGCCCAGCAGCAGCGCGTACACGGTGAACGGGATCATGTCGGCGATCTGGTAGGCGTCGCCCAGCAGGCCGACCCCCAGCGCCGCGCTCAGCACGGTCGTCCGCAGGAACCCGGTGGCGCGGGAGAACACCGTCCCGATCGCCATCACCAGGCTGGACCGCGCCACCCCCGGCCGCGGCGCCCGCGCCGCGCGGGCGGCCCGCGCCGCGGCCCGCAGCTCGTCCCGCTCGGCCCCGGGCCGGTCGGCGATGCCCGGATCCCCGACGTCCCCGGGATCCCGCAGCGTCACCAGCCCGGTCTCGGGCTCGGTGGGCGCCTCGACCTGCTCGGCCTCGTCCAGGACCGCGGGCATCACCGGCTCGCGGTCCCACTTCATCTGGCCTGGATCCCGTCGCACGCCCTCGGGGACCGGCCGCTCCGGCTCCCAGTTAACCCGACCCACACGAGGACCCTACGCGCTCATCCCCGGGGCTTGGACCCCTCACGGGCGAGCGCGTGCGCGGATGCGGGCCTCACGTTCGCCGCCTCGATGGCCCGGGACGTCGGCCGGGCGGAGCCGATGGCGATGGCCGCGGGACGGCGCGTTAAGGTCGCCCAGAACGGTCACCCGGGTACCGATCGGAGAGTTCGTGCAGGCCACCATCGCGATCGCGGTGTTCGTCATCGCCTACGTGGTGATCGCTTCGGAGAAGGTGCACCGGACGAAGGTGGCGCTGGCCGGCGCGGCGGCGATGCTGCTGCTCCACATCACCGACGCCGAGGCGGCCTTCTACGCCGAGGACACCGGTGTCGACTGGAACGTCGTCTTCCTGCTGCTCGGCATGATGGTGATCGTCTCGGTGCTCCGGCGGACCGGGGTGTTCGAGTACGTGGCGATCTGGGCGGCCAAACGCTCCCGCGGCCGCCCGTACCGGCTGATGGTGATGCTGGTGGTCATCACGGCGGTGGCGTCGGCCCTGCTGGACAACGTCACCACCGTCCTGCTGGTCGCGCCCGTCACCTTCCTGGTCTGCGAACGGCTTGGGCTGGACGTCGTCCCGTATCTGATCGCGGAGGTGATGGCGTCCAACATCGGCGGCACCGCCACCCTGGTCGGCGATCCGCCCAACATCATCATCGCCGGCCGCGGCGGGCTGACGTTCAACGACTTCCTGGTCCACCTGGCGCCGCTGGTCGTGCTGCTGGTGGCGGCGTTCTGCCTGCTGTGCCGATGGCTGTTCCGCCACGCCTTCCGGTACGACGGGGACCGCGCCGCCGAGGTGATGGCGCTGGAGGAACGGGAGGCGATCACCGACCGGCGGCTGCTCGTCCAGGGCCTGGCGGTGCTGGCCGTCGTGATCGCCGCGTTCGTGCTGCACCCGGTGCTGCGCTACGAGCCGTCGGTGGTGGCGCTGCTGGGCGCCGGGCTGCTGGTGGCCGCCACCAAGGTCACCACCGAGGAGGCGCTGGAGGAGGTGGAGTGGTCCACGCTGGTGTTCTTCGCCGGGCTGTTCGTGATGGTCGGCGGGCTGGTCGAGACCGGGGTGATCGGCGCGATCTCCGAGGGCGCCGCCGACGCGACGCGGGGACGCCCGGAGTTCGCCACCATGCTGCTGCTGTGGGGCTCGGCCGGGCTGTCGGCGATCGTGGACAACATCCCCTACGTCGCGACCATGAGCCCCATCGTGGCCGACCTCGTCCAGGTGCCCGGGACGGGCGGGCAGGTGCTGTGGTGGGCGCTGGCCCTGGGCGCCGACCTGGGCGGCAACGCCACCGCCATCGGCGCCAGCGCCAACGTGGTGGTGCTCGGCATCGCCGCGCGCAACGGAGCGCCCATCAGCTTCTGGCGGTTCACCAAGTACGGGCTGGTGGTCACCGTGGCCATGGTCGCGCTGGCCACCCCGTACCTGTGGTTGCGCTACCTGCTCTGAGGACCGCCAAGATCCGTCACAATCGGGGCATGGAACCGGTACCGGAGGACTGGACGCGGGCGCTGGCGATCGTGGCGCACCCCGACGACCTGGAGTACGGCTGCTCGGCGGCCATCGCCAAGTGGACCGCGCAGGGCAAGACCGTGGTGGAGCTGCTGGCCACGCGGGGCGAGGCGGGGATCGACGGGATGGACCCCGAGGAGGCCGCCCGCATCCGCACCGTGGAGCAGGTCGAGGCCGCCCGGATCGTCGGCGTGGAGACGGTGGAGTTCCTCGACCTTCCCGACGGCGTCCTGGAGTACGGGCTGCCGCTGCGGCGGAGGCTGGCCGAGGCGATCCGGCGGCACCGTCCCGAAGCGGTGATCTCCATCAGCTTCCGGGAGACCTTCCCCGGCGGGGGCTTCAACTACGCCGACCACCGTGTCCTGGGACTGGCCGTGGTCGACGCGATCCGCGACGCCGCCAACCGCTGGGTGTTCCGCGACCTGGACCTGGAACCGTGGCAGGGCGTGCGGTTCGCGCTGTTCGGCGGCTCCACCGAGGCCGGGCACTACGTGGACGTCACCGGCCATCTGGACGCGGGCATCGCGTCCCTGCGGGCCCACAAGCTCTACTTCGAGGGCCTCGGGCGGGACTTCGACCCGGCCGCGTTCCTCACCGGGATGATGGAGTCGGCGGCGGAGTCGCTGGGCGAGGACGCCGGTGTCCGGCACGCCCTCCCGCTGGAGATGATCACTCCCTGAGACGCCCGCGCGCGAACGAGGCCCGCCCTGAGCGCAGGCTCGGGACGGGCCTCCGTGCCGCCTTGGCGCCGGCCCCAGCGCGGCGGTGCCGCCGCGCCGGGGTCAGCGGACCTCGGTGATCTCCGGGCCGCGTTCGAAGGGGTTGAAGGTCTCGACCTTCTCCTCCTCGTCCTCGGCGGACGCCTCGCTGAACTCCTTGGGGATCCGCAGCTCCAGCAGCTCCCGCGGCGGCATCGGGGCCTCGCCCCTGACGACCACGATGTTGCGGAACACGTCCTCCAGGATCTGGAACTGCTCCTCGTCCTGGACCGCGGCGCCCTGCACCACGCCCTGGAGGAACCAGCGCGGGCCGTCCACCCCGATGAAGCGGATGACCTGCGGCGCCCAGCCCTGCTCGATGTACTCGGCGGGGAGCTGCTCGCGGACCTCCTGCGGCATCTCCGCCAGCACCTCGTCGGTCAGCGCCGCGGGGACCATCGCCAGCAGCTCGGTCCCGAACGGGCCCTCCTGCTCCTGGGTCTGGCCGTTGGCGTCCTCCTCGATGTCCCTGGCGGTCTCGCGGCGCACGTCGTCCCAGATGCCGCTGCGCTTGGGCGCGGCGAACGCCTGCAACTGCAGGGCGCTCTGCTCGTACTGGACGAGCACCGCGACCGGGCGGCCGTCCAGAGGGTTGCCCTCGTCGTCGACCTGGGTCGCCTCGAAGTTCACCTGGAAGCCCAGCCCGGACGCCACCGGGATCAGCAGCGAGCCGAAATCGAGCCGCTGCAGCTCGGGGTAGTCGTCCTCGGAGTCCCAGGGGCCGCCCTCCTCGGCGGCGGCCGTCTCGGGAGCCTCGTCGTCCGCGGCGTCCTCAGCCGGGGCGTTCCCGGTCTCCTCGTCGGTCGGCTCGGGGCCCTCGGCGGGCTCCTCGGCCTGACGGCGACGTCCAAAAGCCACGACTCACGCTCCTTCTTCGCTCAGCCCATTATCCGCGAAACCGCCCGTGGAGCCGAATCCTGAGGCGCCGCGAGCCGATCCGGGCAGCTCGGTCACCTCGTGGAAGACCGCATGCTCCACCCGCTGGACGACCATCTGGGCGATGCGGTCGCCGCGCCGCAGTCGTACGGTGGTGCGGGCATCGGTGTTGAGCAGCGTCACGTGGATCTCACCCCGGTAACCCGCGTCCACGGTGCCGGGCGCGTTCACGATGGTCACTCCCAACCTAGCGCCCAATCCGGAGCGGGGGTGAATGAACGCCGCGTAGCCGTCCGGCAGCGCGATGGCGACCCCGGTGGGCACGACCGCGCGTTCCCCTGGGGCCAGTTCGACGTCCACTGCGGCGAACAGGTCCGCTCCCGCATCACCTGCGTGAGCATAGGATGGCGGCGGCAGCTCAGGATCCAGTCGCCGCAGGAGCACATCGACCTTGTTGGTCACGGTCACACCTCGCATCGGAATGGGCCAGTCGACCCTACCGATCCCAGGGCGCGCGACGCGCGTCCGCTAGGGCGTGTCCGCCGTGCTGCTGCCGACGGCCCTCCTCGCGGCATCAAACGCCTGCCGTTCACGTACTGACCGGGGTGCCGGCCCGGAACGCCCGGCGGTAGGCGCCCGGCGTCGTCCCCAGCGCGTTGAGGAAGCGCCTCCGGAGATTCGTGGCGGAGGACAGCCCCACGCGACGCGCGACCGCGTCCAAGGAAAGGTCGGTGGCCTCCAGCAGTTCCCGGGCCATGGCGATCCGCCGGGCGAGCAGCCACTGCCCCGGGCTGGTGCCGAGCTGGTCGGCGAACCGCCGGGCGAGGGTACGCGCCGAGACGCCCGCGTGCGCGGCCATGGCGTCCACGGTCACCGGCTCGCCGAGCCGTCCGGTCACCCACTCCAGCAACGGCGCGAGCGTGCCGTCGATCTGCGCGGGGTGCGGCGGCGCCGAGTACTGCAACTGGCCGCCCTCACGATGGGGCGGCATGACCATGGTCCGTGCGATGCGCGGCGTATTGGGCGCCTTGGTCCTCGCGTACCAGGTGCAGGCACAGGTCGAACCCGGCCCCGGCCCCCGCGCTGGTGGCCACGTCGCCGTGGTCCACGTACAGCACGTCCGCCTCGACCCGGATCCGTGGGAAGCGCGCGGCGAACTCGTCCACCAGCCTCCAATGCGTGGTCGCCCGCCGTCCGTCGAGCAGACCGGCGTGCGCCAGCGCGAAGGCGCCCGTGCAGATGCTGACCACCCGCGTCCCCCGGTCATGCGCGCGGCGCAGTGCCCGTACGACCGCGGGCGACGGGGGTTCCGCGGCGGGCAGCCAACCGGGGACGACCACGGTGTCCGCCCGGTCGAGCGCGTCCAGCCCGTCCGTCACGAGCATGTCGTACCCGGCGTGCGTCGTGACGGGTCCGGGCCGCTCGGCGCACACGCTGAAGGCGTACCGCGTCGGCAGCCCCTCCCGCTCGATCCCGAACACCTGGGCGGCGCAGGCGAGCTCGAAGGTCGACTGCGGCGGGCGAACGAGTGCCACCACCCGATGCATGGCAAGAAAGTACCGCAGCATGTCATTCCTGACACTCGGCGGGAGCCCACCCGGCCGCCACCCTGGTCCCATGACGACGGAACAGGATCCGGCCTACGAGTGGACCTCTGTCCAGGACGCACCGGTCCGCGAAGTCTTCCCGGGCATACGCGTTCGCCCGCTGTGGCAGGGCGACAACGGCGCGAAGGCCGCCGTGCTGGAGATGGACCCGAACACCGGCTGGCAGGGCGTCGACGTCCACGAACCCGGCCCCGAGGAGGTCTTCGTGGTCTCGGGCGTCTTCAACGACGGCGCCCGCGACTACCCGGCGGGCTCCTTCATCCACGCCCCCGCGGGCTCCTCGCACGTCCCGCAGACCACAACGGGGTGCACGCTGTTCCTTTTCTATCCGGAGGGCTAGGGCACGAGGTCGAGGCGTTCGGCCAGGGCGGCGCGATGGTGGCGCGGCGAACCCAGGAGGAGCTGGGCGCTCTTCGCGCGCTTGTAATAGAAATGGGCGTCGTGTTCCCAGGTGAAGCCTATTCCGCCGTGAAGGAGCAGGTGGTCCTTGGCGACCTGGAAAGAGGCTCGTCCCATGTAGGACTGGGCCAGGGACGCGGCAATAGGCAGGTCGGACGGGCTCTCGTCGGCCGCCCAGGCCGCGTAGCGCACGATCGATTCGGCCTGTTCGTACGTGCAGTGCATATCCGCCAGCTTGTGCTTGACGCCCTGGAAGGAACCCACGAACCGGCCGAACTGGACGCGTAGTTTCGCGTATTCGACGATCGTGTCCAGGCAATGACGGAGAACGCCCAGTTGTTCGGCGGCGAGTGCCACGGCGGCCAGATCCAGGGCGCCCTGGATCGCCTCGCCCGCGTCGGCGGGGCCGAATCGGCGGGCGGGCGCACCCGCGAATTCCAGGCGTGCCTGGGGACGGGTCAGATCGAGCGTCGTGAGGGGCGTGCGGGTCAGCCCCTCGGCGTCGGACTCGACCGCGTAGAGCCCGCCGTCCTCGGCGGCGACCAGGATCAGGTCGGCGTCCGCGCCGTTCACCACGTGCGCGGCGGTGCCGTGCAGCGCTCCATTGTCGGCGCGCACCGTCCGCCCGCCCGGTTCGGGGACGGCGAAGGTCGCGACCGTGCCGCCGGACGCGATCCCCGGAAGGTAGTCCTTGGCGGCCTCCACGTCACCCGACCGGAGGATCACGTTGGCCGCCAGGACCGCCGAGGCGAAGAACGGTGACGGGGTGAGCGCGGCGCCCAGCTCCTCCATGACCATGGCGACCTCGCCGTGCCCGGCCCCGGCGCCGCCGTACTCCTCGGGGATCGCCAGGCCGGGCAGGCCCAGCTCGCCCGACATCCGCTCCCACACGCGCGCGTCGTACGGCTCGGGCGCCTCGGCGATCTCGCGGACCCGGGCCATCGGCGCGGTGCCGGCCAGGAAGGAGCGGACGGACGCCGCCAGGTCCCGCTGCTCATCGGTCGGGATCAGCCTCACTTGCCCGCCTCCTTCGCCTGCGTCCCGACCTTGAGCTCGCGGAACGGCACCGTCCTGTCCACCTGGGGCTCGCGCGGCAGGCCCAGCACGCGGTCGCCGATGATGTTGCGCATGATCTCGTTGGTCCCGCCGCCCAGCGCCATGCCGGGCGCGAACGACAGCGCGGAGGCGATCCCGCCCTCGCCGTCGCCGTACGCCACGGCGTCGGGGCCGAGGATCTCGCCGGCGACGTCGGCGCCGTACAGGGTCAGCTCGGCCAGCAGCAGCTTGGCGACCGAGCCGCGCGCGCCGGGCTGGATCCCGGCCTTGACCTCCTGCGAGAGCCGCGCGTTGAACAGGTCGAAGGCCCGCTCCCGCAGGTAGAGGTCGACGAGCTGGTCGCGGACGGCCGCGTCGTCCAGCAGCCCCCGCTTGCGCGCGGCCGCCGCCAGGTTGGCGTACGAGGCGGGACGTTCGGTGCGCGCCGCGCCCATGCCGATCGACACCCGCTCGTGCAGCAGCGTGGTGACCGCGGCCGACCAGCCGCCGTTGACCTCGCCGACGACCTGGTCGGGCGCGATCCGCACGTCGTCGATGAAGATCTCGTTGAAGTGCGCCTCACCGGTCATGTCGCGCAGCGGCCGCACCGTCACCCCGGGATCGTGCAGGTCGATGACGAACATCGTGATGCCCGAGTGCTTGGGCACGTCCGGATCGGTACGGGCGATGACCAGCCCGAAGTCGGCCTGCCGTGCCACCGACGTCCAGACCTTCTGCCCGCTCACCACCCACGCGTCGCCGTCCAGCACCGCGCGGGTCTGGAGGGACGCCACGTCCGACCCGGCGCCGGGCTCGGAGAACATCTGGCACCAGATCTCCTCGCCGCGCAGGAGCGGCCTGATGTAGCGCCTCTTCTGCTCCTCGGTGCCGATGGACAGCAGCGTCGGCCCGCACATGCCCAGGCCGATCCCGAACACCCCGATCGGCAGCGTCACGCCCCGCGCCGCCTCCTGGAACGCGCGTTCCTCCGCGGCGCTCAGCCCCTGCCCGCCGTACTCGACCGGCCAGGTGATGCCGGAGTACCCGGCGTCGTAGAGCTTCGCCATGAAGGTCTTGGCGGTCGCGAGGTCGGGCTCCCGGGGCAGGCCGCGGGCGTGCTCGTCCAGCCACGCCCGGGCCCGCCTCCGGTATTCCTCCAGATCCGTCACGTGCGGCTCCTCGAAAACGGCGATCAGTGTCCGCTTACGCTAACCCGCACCCCACCCGAATGTCATTCGGTACAGCCGTGCCGGAGTGTCGCCTACGCGAGCGCGACCTCCACCGACAGCTCCGCGTCGGCCTTCTCCAGGTCCGCCTCCTCCAGGACGAGCTCGGCGATACGGCCCGCGGCGGCCAGGTCGGAGCGCGCGACGAGCCCGGTCGAGCCGCCGCGGACGACCGCGCGCCGGACATCGGCCCGCATCGACGCCTTCGCCTCCGACTTGGCCTTGCGGACCTGCCGCAGCGCCTCGGCCGTGGCGGCCAGGACCTCCGGGTCGCCGCCGGACGGCAGATCCGATCCCACCGGCCACGCCGCCCGGTGCACCGAGCCGTCCCGCCACCACGACCAGACCTCCTCGGTCACGAACGGAAGGACCGGCGCGAACAGCCGCAGCAGAACCGACAGCGCCGTGCGGAGCGCCGCCCGCGCCGACCGCGCCTCCCGCCCTTCGCCGTACGCGCGCGACTTGACCAGCTCCAGGTAGTCGTCGCAGAACTCCCAGAAGAACCGTTCGGTGCGTTCGAGCGCGCGAGCGTGGTCGTAGTTCTCGAAGTCCTCGGTCACCTGGTCCACGACCGAGGCCAGGGCCCTCAGCATGGCCAGGTCGAGCGGCTCGGTGACCTCCGCGTCCGGCTCCACCTCGCCCAGCCCCAGGACGAACCTCGACGCGTTGAGGATCTTGATGGCCAGCCGCCGGCCCACCGTGATCTGACCGGTGTCGAACGCGGTGTCCGCGCCGGGACGCCCGCTGGCCGACCAGTAGCGGACGGCGTCCGAGCCGTACTGCTCAAGCAGCCCCATGGGCGTGACGACGTTGCCCTTGGACTTGGCCATCTTCTTGCGGTCGGGGTCGAGGATCCAGCCCGACATCACCGTGTCGGTCCACGGCAGCTCGTCGTGCTCGAACTGCGCCCGGATGACCGTGGTGAACAGCCAGGTCCGGATGATGTCATGCGCCTGCGGGCGCAGGTCGTACGGGAAGACCGTGCCGAACAGCTCGGGGTCGTCCTCCCAGCCGCCCGCGATCTGCGGGCTCAGCGAGGACGTCGCCCAGGTGTCCATCACGTCCGGGTCGCCGGCGAAGCCGCCCGGCCTGCCGCGCCGGTCCTCGGAGAAGCCCGGCGGGACGTCCGTGGACGGGTCGACCGGCAGCGCGTCCTCGGACGGGACGATCGGCTCGTCGTAGATCGGCTCGCCCTCGTCGTCCAGCCGGTACCACACCGGGAAGGGGACGCCGAAGAACCGCTGCCGGGAGATCAGCCAGTCGGAGTTCAGGCCCTCGACCCAGTTCTCGTACCTGCCCCGCATGTAGGACGGGTGCCACACCAGCTCGCGGCCACGGGCCAGCAGCCGCTCGCGCAGGTCGCGGTCGCGCGCGCCGTTGCGGATGTACCACTGCCGGGTCGTGACGATCTCCAGCGGCCTGGTGCCCCGCTCGTAGAACTTGACCGGATGGGTGATCGTCCGCGGCTCGCCGTCCAGGTCGCCCGACTCGCGCAGCAGCTCGGCGATGCGCTGCCGGGCCGAGAAGACCGTCTTGCCCGCCAGCTCGTCGTACGGCCGCGCCGGGACGCCCTCGGGCGGGTCGGCGGCCAGCCGTCCGTCCCAGCCGATGACCGCGCGGGTGGGCAGGCCCAGCTCGCGCCACCACGTCACGTCCGTGACGTCGCCGAACGTGCAGACCATCGCGATGCCCGTGCCCTTCTCGGCGTCGGCGAGCCGGTGCGCGAGCACCGGGACCTCGACGCCGAACAGCGGCGTGCGGACCGTACGCCCGAACAGCTCCTGGTAGCGCTCGTCGTCGGGGTGCGCGACCAGCGCGACGCACGCGGGCAGCAGTTCGGGCCGCGTCGTCTCGATGTAGACCGGGCGATCCCCACCGTGGCCCTGCCGTTCCGGGGACGACCCAGGGCCGTGAAAGCGCAGCTTGTAGAAGGCGCCGGTGACCTCCCGGTCCTCCATCTCGGCCTGCGCGACGGCCGTGCGGAACGTCACGTCCCACATCGTCGGCGCCTCGGCCAGGTACGCCTCGCCGCGCGCCAGGTTGCGCAGGAACGCGCGTTGCGACACCGCCCGCGACCGGTCGCCGATCGTCGTGTAGAGCAGGCTCCAGTCGACCGACAGGCCGACCCGGAGCAGCACCTCCTCGAACGCCTTCTCGTCGAGCCCGGTGAGCCGCTCGCACAGCTCGATGAAGTTCCTCCTGCTCACCGGAACCTGGCGTTTCGGATCGGGCTTGGCGGGCGGCTCGAACGCCGGTTCATACGGCAGCGAAGGATCGCAGCGGACGCCGAAGTGGTTCTGCACCCGGCGCTCGGTGGGCAGGCCGTTGTCGTCCCAGCCGATCGGGTAGAAGACCGCGCGGCCGCGCATCCGCTGGAACCGCGCGATGGTGTCGGTGTGGGTGTAGGAGAAGACGTGGCCGACGTGCAGTTGCCCGCTGACCGTGGGCGGCGGCGTGTCGATGGAGAAGACCTCGTCCGCCGGCCTGCCGCGGTCGAAACGGTACGTCCCGTCGTCCTGCCAGCGGCGTACCCACTTCTCCTCCAAGCCGTCCAGAGAGGGCTTGGCGGGAACGCTGGGAGTACGCGGCTGTCCTGTCATGCGCCAATGGTAGGGACGCCGTCCGGAAAGTCATGCCGATTTTCGCTCGCGCCGCGCACGGCTCCACCCCCGCCGACCACGGGTTTCGCCCACAGGGCCCACGGTTCCGCGCCTGCCGCGCATGGCGAAGGTCTTCCGGGGGATGCCGTTCCGGTAGCGTCGGCAGGGACGCGGACGACGGAAGGACGATCATGGCGGACAGAGGCGACCTCGGCTGGCGGGTGATGGCCGCCGGCGCGGCCTTCGCGGGCGGTTTCGTCGCCAAGAAGGCGATCGCATTCGCCTGGAAGAAGAGCACCGGCAAGGAGCCGCCGACCAACCCCGAGTCCCCCGAGGTCGCGCTGAGCGAGGCGATCGGCTGGGTCGTGGTGATGGGGATCGGGATGGAGCTGGCCCGGCTGATGGCGACCCGCGCGGCGGCCCGGCAGTGGGCGAAGGGAACGGGCGAACTGCCGTCCCACCTGAGGACCGAAGCCTGACGTTCTGCGTATCGTGGTCGGTCCCGCGACACGAAGGGACCGGCCACGATGCCCCTCATCGACAGGATCACGCTGCCGTTCGACACCGCGCTGCGCGCCGAGCGCGTCCGGCTGATCGAGACGCTGGAGAAGCTGTCGGACGAGGACTTCACCTCAGGCCCCACGCTGTGCGCCGGATGGTCGCCGCGCGACATCCTGGGCCATCTCATCGGGGTGGACTACCTGCTGGGCTCGTACCTCCCGTACGGGCTGCGGGTGACCGCCGCCAACCAGGGCCAGGTCGAACGGGTCAGGAGGATGCCCCGGCACCGCCTGATGGAATGGGCCCGGCACTGGGCCGCCTCGCCCAGTCCCACCTCACGGCTCGGCGGCCTGCTCATCCTCGGCGACCTCGCCATCCATCACCAGGACATCGTCCGCGGCCTGGGACTGCACCGCGAGGTGCCGGACGAGACGGCGACCGCGATCTTCCGCGAGGGCCTGCAACTGAGCCTGTGGACGAACCGGCGCGTGGTGCGCCACCGTCTCGTCCCGACCGACGGTCACCGCCCGTTCGCGCTCCCGGCGGCCCGTGACGGCGACGTCCACGGCACCCGCGAGGCGCTCGGGATGTGGCTGGCCGGCCGCGACTCGGTCGCCGGCGAACTCCGGTTCGCCTGACCGTCCGGCCCGCTACCGCCTCTTCCCGCGCGGGGCGCGCTTCAGGGCGGGGAAGGTGCCGGGGAGCGGGGGTGGAGGCGGAGGAGCGGGAACGCCACTGGCCAGGTCGGCGCGGACGGCGGCGGCCAGGCCCTTGGTGGCGGTGCGGTTCAGGACCGCGCCGGCGGCGGCGCCGGTCAGGAACGGCCCGAGGGTGGTCATGCTGCGGCCGAACGTGCGCAGCAGGCGCTTGCGCAGGGCCGCCTTGGCGGCCGACCCCAGGGCGCTGGTGAACGACCCGGCCTCAAGGGGGTTGATCCCGCGCTGGCGCGCCCAGGAACTGAGGAAGGCGGCGCCCCTGGTCGCGCCCGTGCCCTCGATCCGCACCCCGTAGACCTCGTGCAGCTCGGCGATCATCTTGACCTCGATCGCGGCGATGACCAGGGTCTCGGCGGCGAGCTGGGCGGGCGCGGTGAGCAGCAGCGGCGGGGCGGCGAACTCGGCGGCGGCCAGCGCGCCCGCGGCGGCGCCGACCGTGGTCGTGGCGTTGGAGGCCACCCGGACGATGCTGTCGGCCAGCTCCTCCCCGGTCAGGCCGTGGTGGTGCGCGCTCAGCGTCTCCAGGTCGCGGATCGGGATGTGCGGCGCGGCCTCCACCATCAGGTCGGCCAGCCAGCGGCCGCGCGCCACGCCCGCGGCGCCTGCCCTGCGGGCGCTCTGGCCCAGCAGGCGGGCCAGCCGGCCCAGCAGGCGACCACGGGTCTCGCGGTCCATGTCGTCCTCGGCGGAGAGCCGTCCGATCAGCTCGCCGATCTCGGCGGTGCGGTCGGATTCGAGCGGCACGAGTCCGGTCTCGTGCCGCTCCGCGTCGGGCGCGGGCCCGCCGCCGGGGTGGTGGTCATGGTCGTCGTGGCGTTCGGGATCGCCGGTCAACGGCACCTACCTCCGCTGTGATCCGCCCGCTCAGGCGGCGCACTCGCGGCAGATCGGCTGGCCGTTCTTCTCGGTGGCCAGCTGGCTGCGGTGGTGCACCAGGAAGCACCGGCTGCAGGTGAACTCGTCGGCCTGCCTCGGGACGACCCGGAAGGTCAGCTCCTCGTTCGACAGGTCGGCGCCCGGAAGCTCGGCGACCTCGCCGGCGTCCAGGTCCTCGTCGATGATGCTCGCGGCCTTGTCGGCGCGGCGGGCCTGGAGCTCCTGGAGGCTGTCCTCGCTCAGGTCGTCGTCTGTCTTACGCGGGCTGTCGTAGTCGGTCGCCATCTTCTATCTCCATCCCCCTCAGTGCTTTATGCGCCCCGTCGCGCGGATCTAACGCACGGAGGGCCGCAGTTGTGCCCGATCCGGGCGGGAAATTCTGTCACGGGCAGTGCCGTACGGCACACAAGGCGCGACGGTTCCCTGTGGTGACACCCGTCACCGGGATCACCACCCGCCTTTGTGTCTTACGTCACATGACCGGACAGCCATCGCGGACCTGATCAGGGCCGGGACGTCCCCCGGGCTTCGCACCGCGGGCGGGATCATATCGGTCCGCCGCCGATCGCGCGCGCCGACCCGGCCGCGGTCGGCCACCGACCCGGAGATATCGCCCTTCCAGCGAACCGCGCACGGTGGTGAAACGTCTGAACTAACGCGATATCGTGCCCGCTTGAGGTTGGAGAAAACGGGCCCCCGAGACAAAGCCACGGCGCTTGCCAGGGCGGCCCGCTCAGGGGGCCGCCCACGGCGGTTCGCGTCACCGACGTCACGCGGCACATCACTGCGGGTCAATGGAGGGTCGAAATGCCGGATGCCGCTCCGCTGGAGCCAGGCGATCCCCGGTCGTTGGGTCAGTACGAGGTCGTCGGACGACTCGGCGCGGGCGGCCAGGGGGCGGTCTTCCTCGGCAGGGCCCGCAACGGCGACCACGTCGCCATCAAGCTGTTGCACGCCCAGATGGCCGGCGACCCGGCCGCGCGCGCCAGATTCACCCGTGAGGTGACGGCCGCGCAGAAGGTCGAGCCGTTCTGCACCGCCCGGGTCCTCGAAGCGGACGTGCACGGCGACCAGCCGTACGTCGTCAGCGAGTTCATCGACGGCCCCTCGCTGCACGACGTGGTCGTCCACAACGGGCCGCGCGGCGCGGCCGAGCTGGAACGGCTGGCGATCGGCACGGTGACGGCGCTCGCCGCCATCCACGAGGCCGGGATCGTGCACCGCGACTTCAAGCCGAACAACGTCATGCTGGCCGCGGACGGCCCCCGGGTGGTCGACTTCGGCATCGCCCGGACGGTCAACTCCCAGGAGAGCGCGGTCACCGCGACGGGCATGGTCGTCGGCACGCCCGGCTACCTGGCGCCCGAGCAGCTCACCGGCGCGCCGCTCACCCCGGCCGTGGACATCTTCGCCTGGGGCGCCACGATGGTGTTCGCCGGCACCGGGCAGTCGCCGTTCGAGGCCGACACGCTGCCCGTGATCATCAACCGGATCCTCAACGAGGAGCCGGACCTGTCGGCGCTGCCGGCCGGGCCGCTGCGCGACCTGATCGGCCGCTGCCTGTCCAAGGACGCGGGCCTGCGCCCGCCCGCCGCGCAGCTCCTGCTCAACCTGCTCGGCCACGTCGGCGCGGCGCCCGCCAACCCGTCGGCGGGCCAGGAGGACCTGCTCAACCAGGGCACCAGGATCGCCGCGCAGATGCCGGCGCCGCCGCCCGTCCCGCCGGCGCCGCCGCCGCAGTACCAGCAGCAGACCACACCGCCGCCCCAGCCCATCACCCCGCCGCCCATGCCGATGCACCAGGGCGCGCCCCCCGGGCCCACCACCCCGCCGCCGCAGCCGATCACGCCGCCGCCGATGCCGATGTACCAGGGGCAGGGGTCCACGCCACCCCCCATGGCCATGCAGCAGCCGCCCCCGGTGCAGCACGGCGGCATGGCGGCGCCGCCGCGCCCGCCCTACCCGCCGCAGCAGCGGTCGTCCTCGAACGCGCCGGTCATCGTGGGGGTCGGCTGCGCCGTGCTCGCGGTGCTGGTCATCGCGGTGCTGATCGTCGTGATCGCCGCCAGCGGCGACGACCACGACGAACCGTCGTTCACCCTGCCGAGCACGTACTCGCCGACCCTGCCCACCCCGAACCGCAGCCTCAGCAGCGGCATCCTCGGCGTATGGCGCGGCACCGGCTTCCAGCCCGGCGCGGGGACCGGCCGCACCAGCTTCCAGACCCGGTTCTCGATGCTGGGCAGCAGCGGCATCGCGAGCTACACCTACACCAGCAGCCCGACCTGCACCACGCGGCTGACGCTGCTGACGAGCGACAAGGACGACGGCGAGGTCGTGTACCGGGAGACGCCGCTGGCCGGCCAGTCCGAGACCCAGTGCGCCCCGGGCTACGTGACGTTCAAGAACATCACGTCCGTCAGCATGCGCTGGGAGTGGAAGCAGAACCAGTACGACTCCTCCTACGCGGCCTTCGGGACGGTCACCAAGAGCTGACCGGCCGACCAGCGGACCCGACCGGATGACCCGGCGCCCACGCGCCGGGTCGTCACGGTCCTCCGGTCTTCGAGGAGAGCGATGCCCGAGATCGCCCCACTGCGCGCGGGGGATCCCCGGAGCCTTGGCCCGTACCGGCTCGTCGGCCTGCTCGGCGAGGGCGGCCAGGGCTCGGTCTACCTGGGCGAGGAGGCCCCGGAAGAGGACTCCGCGGCAGTCCCGGAGGAGGCTTCCGGCGGTGAGGCCGCCGGGGAGGCCGGGGAGAAGGAGGCGCCCCGGCGGGTGGCGGTCAAACTGCTGCACGCGCGGCTCACGGGGGACGCGCGGGCGCGGGCGCGGTTCGCGGCCGAGCTGGAGGTCGCCCGGCGCGTCGCGGCGTTCTGCACCGCCCCGATCCTGGACGCCGACGTCGAGGGCGACCGTCCCTACATCGTCAGCGAGTACATCGACGGGCCGTCCCTGTCACAGGTGGTCGCGTCCGACGGCACCCGCTCCGGCGCCGACCTGGACCGCCTCGCGATCGGGACGATGACCGCGCTCGCCGCGATCCACCAGGCCGGCGTCGTCCACCGCGACTTCAAGCCCGCCAACGTGCTGCTCGCGCCGGACGGCCCGCGCGTGATCGACTTCGGTATCGCCCGTGCCCTGGACGCCACCGGCACGCTGTCCAGCACCGCGGTCGGGACGCCGGCGTACATGGCCCCCGAGCAGATCACCGGCGCCCCCATCGGCCCGCAGGCCGATATCTGGGCGTGGGGCGCCACGATGATCTACGCGGCCTCCGGGCGCCCGCCGTTCGGGCAGGACTCCATCCCCACGGTCATGCACCGCATCCTGAACTTCCCGCCCGATCTGGGTTCGCTGACCGAGCCGCTGCGCGGGCTCGTCCAGGCGTGCCTCAACAAGCAGGCCGCGTACCGGCCGTCGTCCCAGCAGGTCCTCACCCACCTGCTGAGCCTGGCGGGGAGCCTGCCCGGCGCCGCGAACGGCGGTGCGCAGCCTGCGGCGATCCTGAACCAGGGGGCCGAGGCCGCCTCCACGCACACCAACACCCGGCTGGCCGCCTCGCTCCCCGCCACGCCCGTCACTCCACCACCGGCACCGGTGCCGGTGCCACCGCCGAGCGTCCCGCAGCCACCGGCGCCCTACGCCGCGCCACCACAGCAGCAGCCGTGGGGGCAGGCGGGCACCCTTCCCTGGCCGGGGACGGATCCCGCGCCCCCGGCGGGGAAGCCCGGCAGGCGCGGCATCGGCGTCCTGGCCGGCGCGGGCAGCGCCGCGCTCGTCGCGCTCATCCTGGGCGCCGGCGTGCTCATCGCCACGCTCCGGGACGGCGACGGCCCGTCCGGCGGCACGACCGGCAGGACGGGCGGTGAGCTGCGGATGTCCCTGAGCACGCTCTCCACCGACTCGTCCACGGGCCTCTCCCCGTCGAGCGCCCTGTACGGCACCGAGCGGCTCGTGGTCAAGCAGCTGTTCACCGGCCTGGTCGAGGCGATGCCGGACGGGACGTTCCAGAACCGCGCCGCCACCCGGATCACCCCGGACGCCACCTGCACGAGCTGGAGGATCGACCTGCGTACGGGCACCACGTTCAGCAACGGCGAACCGGTCACCCCCGAGTCGTTCATCCGGGGCTGGGACCGTGCCGCGCGGGACCCGGCGGGCCTGGCCTCGCTGCTGATCGGCGGCGTCAAGGGCTTCGACGACGTGCAGAGCGGCAGGAGCCGGACGATGACGGGGCTGCGCGGCTACGGGTCCGGGTTCCAAGTCGACCTCGCCTCGCCCGACTGCGAGTTCGCCCAGAAGCTGGGCGACCCGAGCCTGGCGCCCGTCCCCGAGGCGGCCGGTGCCCACGACAACAGCTCCTACAACGACCGCCCCATCGGCAACGGGCCCTTCAGGGTGGAGAACCACGTCAAGAACCGGAGCATCACGCTCGTCCGCAACGACTCCTGGGCCTACGGCAAGACCAAGCTGGACCGCGTCACCATCGAGCTGTCCGGGGACGCGGCGGCCGCGGGCCGCGCGGGTTTCGAGGAGGGCCGGTACCAGTGGGTGACGCTCGACCCGCAGCACCTCGGCACCGTCCCGCGCAGTTCCGCGATGGTGTCGCGTACGTTGCAGGGCCTGAACTACCTGATCCCCATCACCGCGCGCGGGCCGATGAAGTCGAGGGAGGCCAGGCTCGCCGTCTCCTACGCGCTCGACCGCGAGGCCCTGAGCAGGCTGCTGTACGGGGGTGTCTACGCCCCGGCCACGGGCCTCGTCCCGTCGTCCATCCCCGGCTTCGGGCAGAAGGGGCGCTGCCCGTCCTGCGACCGGACCGACCCCGCGAGGGCGCGGCAGCTCGCGCAGCAGGCGGGGCTGGGCACCGGCGCCGAGGTTCCGCTGTACGTGCGCAACCTGCCCAACCACCAGCGCTTGGGCCAGGCGGTGCGCGACCAGCTCCAGCGCAACCTCGGCTGGTCGGTGACGATCAGGGTCGTCGGCACGGCGGACTTCCGTACCTTCGCCAAGGAGATCGCCTCCGGTGACGCCGAGGGCCTGGCCACCTTCGCCTGGCTGCCGGACTACCCGTCCGCGCGGGCCATCCTGCACCCGCTGCTGGGCGGTGACCAGGTCGCCACCGCGGACAACGGCCTGAACAACTACTCGCTGTGGCGCGACGCGCGGTTCGACGAGCTCCTGAGCGCGGCCGTCCGGGAGCGGTCGGACGCGACCAGGCGCAGGCACCTGCAAGAGGCCGAGAAGCGCGCGCTGGACGACATGGCGATCGTCCCGGTCGTCTTCAGCGGGGCCGCGGGCCTGCGCAGCGACAGGCTCGTCGGGCTGCGGCTGGATCTGGACGGCCATCCCACCCTTGCCACGGCCGCCTTCAAGTGATCAGGCCCGGGTCGGCTGGGCGGCCGGGACCGGGCCGAGCGGCAGCCGTACCGTCACGATGAGGCCGCCGCCCTGGCGCGGCGCCGCGTGGACCGACCCCCGGTGGGCACGCGCCACGGACCGGACGATGGACAGGCCCAGCCCCGAGCCCTTGGCGGAGTCGACGCGATCGGCGTTCAGCCTGCGGAACGGCTCGAACAGCCGCTCCACCTCGTAGCCGGGCACCACCGGCCCGGTGTTCTCGACCTGGACGGTGGGGTAGCCGCCCAGCATCCCGGTGCGGACCCACACCTCGCCGCCGTCGTCGTTGTGCTTGATCGCGTTGTCCACCAGGTTGGACACCAGATGCTCCAGCAGCACCGGGTCGCCCTGCGTGACGCCCGAGGTCAGCTCCTTGCGGACGTTCACCTCGTGCTCGCGCTCGTCCCCCCGGCGCGCGATGTTCTCCAGCACGGTCACGGCGACGTCCTGGAGGTCCACCGGGGTGCGGGAGGTCAGCTCGCGCTCGCTGCGGGCCAGCAGCAGCAGGCCCTCGATCAGCCGCTCGTGCCGGGCGTTGGTGGCCAGCAGGGTCCGGCCGACGGCGCGCAGGTCGTCGGACGCCTCCGGGTCGCCGAGCGCCACCTCCAGCAGCGTCCGGTTGATCGCCAGCGGGGTGCGCAGCTCGTGCGAGGCGTTGGCGACGAACCGGCTCTGCGACTCGAACGCCTGCCCGAGCCGCTCCAGCATCGCGTCGAAGGTGTCGGCCAGTTCCTTGATCTCGTCGTTGGGGCCCTCCAGCGCGATCCGCTCGTGCAGCGTGCTCTCCGAGAGCCGGCGCGCCGTCGAGGTGACCCGCTGCAGGGGGCTCAGCGCCCGGTCGGCCACGAAGTAGCCGACCACCAGGGCGATGATCCCCACCCCGGCCAGCGCCAGCAGCAACCGCCCGACGAGCTGCCGCATGGTGAGTTCCTTCAGCACCTCCGGGTCGAGCGACCGCGTGGGGGTGTGGATGAGGTAGCCGCTCGGGAAGACCTGGTCGAGGATCTGCCCGACCAGAAAGTAGGTCACGCACAGCAGCAGCGCCCCCGCCGCGAAGAACAGCAGGCCGTACAGCACGGTGAGCCGCAGCCGCACGCTGACCCTGCTGGGCAGGCCGCGCATGTCGCCGTGGAACGCTCCCCCGCCCCTGGGCCGGCCGTTGCCCATGCCTCCGGGGTAGGTGGCCGTGGGGCCGGCCTGGTAGCCCGCGGTCATGGGGCCGGTCGTGGGACGGGTCTGGTACCCGCCCGGCGCGGGCCCGGTGGCGGGAGGCGGCTCGGTGGCTGGGCGCGGCTCGGTGGCTGGGCGCGGCTCGGCGGCTGGGCGCGGCTCGGCGGCGTGCTGCTCGTCCGCAGGCTTGGCGTGCCGCTCGGCGGCGGGGTCGGAGGTCACAGGCGGTACCCCACGCCCGGCACCGTCTCGATCACGGGCGGCTCCCCCAGCTTCTTGCGCAGCGTCATCATCGTCACCCGGACCACGTTGGTGAACGGGTCGATGTGCTCGTCCCATGCCTTCTCCAGCAACTGCTCGGAGCTCACCACCGCGCCGTCCGCGCTCAGCAGCACCTCCAGGACCGCGAACTCCTTGCGGGTCAGGTCGATCGGACGGCCGTCGCGGGACACCTCGCGGCGTGCCGGGTCCAGGGTGATCCCCGCGCGTTCCAGCACGGGCGGCAGCGGCGCGACGGCCCGGCGGCCCAGGGCGCGCACACGGGCGATCAGCTCGGCGAGGGCGAACGGCTTGGCCAGGTAGTCGTCGGCGCCGATCGACAGGCCATGCACCTTGTCGTCCAGCTCGCCCGCGGCGGTCAGCATGATGATCCGCGCCGGGTAGCGCTGCGCCACCAGCTGCTTGCAGACGTCGTCGCCGTGCACCCTGGGCAGGTCCCGGTCCAGGACGATCACGTCGTACTCGTTGACGCCCGCCCGTTCCAGCGCGCCCCCGCCGTCGTAGGCCACGTCCACCGCCAGCGACTCGCGGCGCAGGCCGGTGGCGATCGCGTCGGCGAGCACACGCTCGTCCTCGACGACTAGAACACGCACTGCGTCCCCCTCACTCAGGGCGGACCGCCGCGGGGGTGCGGGGGCCGCCACGATCCAGGTATCCCATGGCGCCCGTAAGACGCCCGTAAGCCGTCCCGGACGCGGGCGGACCTGGAATCGGCCCAGCTCAGCAAGCCGTCACGGGACGCCCGGCCGACATCGGAAAATCGTCCCGATGTCACCGTGCCCAAACAGGTTTATTTTCACTGTAATGCTGGGTAGAAGGGGCCTGATCCGGAGGGAGGCCCATGGGCGAACTGTCACGCATGATCCAGCAGCGGCTCGACGACGCGTACGAGTCGTTGCGCCACGCCCACGCAGATGGCGACATCTACCTGGCGGACATCCGCCAGGAGGAGATCAAGGAACTGCGCCGGATCGCAGCGAACCACGACATCGGCGTCGAACCGCCCCGCTGCGACTAGGAACGCGAGATTCCGGGGGCGGGCGTACCGGGAGCAGCGCCCGGCACACCCGCCCCCGTTCGCTCTTTCCGCAGGCCGGTGCCGCGCCGGCCCTGGTCGTGCTCTAGTCGTGCGCGGGGTCCAGCGGGGCCAGGAGATCGTGCAGGGCCTCGAAGGTGCCGGGACCGGCCGCGATGATCAGCTCGGGCCCGGGGTCGGTGGCGTGCAGCCCGCCCACCAGGCCGCCCGCCTCCTCGACGATCAGCGTGCCCGCCGCCATGTCCCACGCCTGAACGCCGCGCTCGTAGTACGCGTCCACCCGCCCGGCCGCCAGCGAGCACATGTCCACGCAGCAGGAGCCGCCGCGCCGGATGTCCCGGACGTTCGGCAGCACGCCCGTCAGCACCGTGGCCTGGTGCGCGCGGCGTTCGGGCGCGTACCCGAACCCGGTGGCGACCAGCGCCCGGTTCAGCGGGACGCCGGAGTTGCACCGCAGCTCCCGGGTCTCGCCGGAGGCCGTGCGCAGGAAGGCGCCGCCGCCCCGGACGGCGGTGTAGGTCTCACCGCGCCGGGGGATCTCCACGACCCCCACCATGGTCTCCCCGTCCAGCTCGGCGGCGATGGAGACGGCCCAGTCCGGCAGGTCGTAGAGGTAGTTGACGGTGCCGTCGATGGGGTCGACCACCCAGCGGACGCGGCTGGCGCCGACCCGGGTCCCGCTCTCCTCGCCCAGGAACCCGTCGTCGGGACGGGCCTCCCGGATCCGCTCGCTGATCAGCCGTTCGGCGGCCTGGTCCATGTGGGTGACCACGTCGGTGGGACTGGACTTGGTCTGGACGACGTCGGGACCGCTCGCCGGGCGCTTGTCGATCAGCATCCGGCCCGCTTCCCTGGCCGTGGCCACGGCGAGGTCCAGCAGGTCCTGCGGCAGGCCGCTCATGTCGCTCCGTCCTCCAGCAGCAGCTCGCGGGGCAGCGCCACGAAGCGCGGGTCGGTGTACGGGGTGCGGGCGCGGGCGAACGCCATCCCGAGCTTGGCGGCGCGGTCGGCGGCCTCGACGTCCAGGTCGTACTTGACCTCCATGTGGTCGGACACGAACCCGATCGGCGCCACGGCGACCGCCGTCACCCCCTCGGCGTCCAGGCTTTCCAGGTGGTCGACGATGTCCGGCTCAAGCCAGGGCTGGGACGGGGGTCCGCTGCGGCTCTGGTACGCCAGCGTCCAGGGGACGCCGGGGGCGGCGCGCCCGGCCACCCGCCGGGCGACCTCGTCCAGTTCGGCGACATAGTTCTCGCGTCCAGGCTGGGACAGGGGGACGCTGTGCGCGGTGAACACCAGCCGCCGGGTCGCGTCGGCGGGCAGTTCCGCCAGGGCGTCGCGCACCGCGTCCACGTACGGGTCCACGAACCCGGGGCGCAGGCAGTACACCGGCAGCTTGTCGATCAAGGGGGCGTCCGGGACCCGCGCCCGCGCCCGCGCGATGTCCTCAAGGTACTGATCGTTGGTCGAGTATCCGCTGTAGGCGGAGGTGACGAACGCGGCGGCGTGCCGGATCCCGTCGTCCTTCATGCGCCTGACGGTGTCGGCCAGGTAGGGGTCCCAGTTCCGGTTTCCCCAGTACACCGGCAGGTCCAGGCCGTGCGCGGCGAAGTCGGCCTCGATGGCGGCCTTGAGCTCCCGGCACTGCCGGTTGATCGGGCTGACACCGCCGAACAGGTGGTAGTGCTGCCCCACCTGCTCCAGGCGTTCGCGCGGGACGTTGCGGCCTCGGGTGACGTTCTCCAGGAACGGGATCACGTCGTCGGGGCCTTCGGGCCCGCCGAAGGACACCAAGAGCAGCGCGTCATACGTGCTCGCTCGACTCATGCCTCCATCCAACCAGCCGCGGCGCGCTGCTCCCTACCGGCCCCTTACCGGTGGCGTTACCTGTAGTGAGCGGCGTAGGCCCTGGCCAGGGCCAGGACCTTCTGGACGTACCAGTGGGCGTGGTTGTAGCGGAAGATGGCCTGGTAGAGGGCCTGTCCCCCACGTCCGGCGCCGTTCGCGCACAGGTAGCGGGCGGCGCCGGGGATGGCGTCGTAGGGGTTCATGATGTCGGCCTTGCCGTCGCGGTCCCCGTCAACGCCGTAGGCCCGCCACGTGGCGGGCATGAACTGCATGGGACCGAGGGCGCCCGCGCTGGAGCGGCCCGCATTCCGGCCGTGGTCGCTCTCCACCTGCCCGATCGCGGCCAGCACCGTCCAGGACAGCCCGGGACAGGTCTTGGCGGCACTCTTGTAGAGATCGAGGTAAGTGCCTCCTGTGGACTGGTAGCGCCGCTCGTGCAGGTTCACCACGTCGGCTTCATTGCCGAGGATGCGCTTGACCGCGCGTGCCGTGGTGGCGGGCTCCACCCCTGGGGCGTTCACGAGCACGGCGATGTTGGGCACGAGTCCCATCGACGCGCCCGTCTTCTGGTGGACGAGCATGTCGATGCCCGGGAGGCCCAGGGAGCCGGAGCCGCCCATCACGAGGTTCGGCATGGTCCGTCCCACGACCGGATAGGGGAGGCCCCTGCTGAGCTTGAGCTGTTCCGCCGCGGCCGTGGACACCACGAACTGGTCGGCGGCCAGGGCCTCCCACAGTTGGTTCGCCTTGGCCGTGGCCGGCGGCGTCCAGGAACGGAACGTGGACGGGTCGACCGCGAAGGTGTTCACCGCCCGGCCCTGCAACTGGATGGCGCCGCCCGCCACGGCGATCACGTCCTTGACCCGGCCGAGCTTGGCGATCCGCTGGATCCGGCGCTGGTCGATGGGCGCGCGTCCGACCGCGAGGACGTCCGGTGGCACCACCCGGCGCAGCGGGGCGACCTTGCTGCCCACCGCGACGTTGGTCACCTGGCCGGTGGGGCCGGGGGCGGCGGTCGCCGGCCCGCCCGGCTCCCCGGCGGGCGGCGCGCCCTGCGCCCTGCCCTGGCCGCGCTGATCCTCGCCGGCCGTCGCCACGGCGGCGTACACGCCCCCTCCGAGGGTCACGGCGGTCAGCAGAGCGATCCCGAGTGCGGTCCGGCGCAGCCCCGGATCGTGCCCTTGAGGCCGGGAACTCGAACCGGGCGGGTCGGCGGTCTGGCGCTGCCTCGCCTTCGGAGAAGCCACATCCATTCCCAACGAGTGTCGTCGCAACCGAGTTACGGCCGAGTGTCACGGCGCAGTGCTACGGCCGAGTAGGTGCCGGAGCTACCGGATGGTACGTCATCGGAGGTTCGCGTGCCGGGCACGTTAGGACGAGCAGTAGAGTCCTGCCATGTCCCCCCGCAGCACGCATTCCTGGCATAACTGGGCCGGGAACCAACGGGCCACGCCGCTTCGCGTCAGCACCCCCCGTACCACGGCGGAGGTGGCCGCGGCCGTCAGGACCGCCGCCGCCGACGGTCACACCGTGCGGATGACCGGGACCGGCCATTCCTTCACCGGCGCCGCCGTGGCCGAGGGCGTCCTGCTGCGTCCGGGAGGTCTCACCGCCGTCCGCTCCGTGGACACCGACAGCGGCCTGGTGACGGTCGAGGCGGGCCTTCCCCTGCACGCGTTCAACGAGGTTCTGGACGAGCACGGGCTGGCCCTGGCCAACATGGGGGACATCCAGGAGCAGACCGTCGCGGGAGCGCTGCAAACGGGCACGCACGGCACCGGACGAGACGCCGCGGGGCTGGCCTCCCAGGTCGCCGGGCTCGAAATGGTGCTCGCGGACGGGACCGTGGTGACCTGCTCACGGGACGAGCGACCCGACCTGTTCGACGCCGCACGCGCCGGGCTGGGCACTCTCGGCATCATCACCGCCATCACCTGGCAGACCGTCCCCGCGTTCCTCCTGCACGCCCGCGAGGAGCCGATGCGCTGGGACGAGGTCTTGCAGCGCGTGGACGAGTTCGAGCAGGACAACGAGCACTTCGAGTTCTACTGGTTCCCGCATACCGACGGCTGCCTGACCAAGCGCAACAACCGTTCCGAAGGGCCCGCCAAGCCTCTCCCCAAGGTCAAGTACTGGGTGGACGACCAGTTCCTGTCCAACACGGTCTTCGGCTTGGTGAACAGGGTCACGCGCCGCGTCCCCTCCACCACACCCTTCGTGAACGGCATCTCGACCAGGGCGCTGGGCGCGCGTACCTACACCGACACCTCCTACAAGGTGTTCACCAGCCCGCGTACGGTGCGGTTCAAGGAGCAGGAGTACGCCGTCCCGCGCGAAGACCTCGTCCCCGTGCTCCGGGACCTGCGGGCACTGTTCGACAAGCGCGACTGGCGCATCAGCTTCCCCATCGAGGTCAGGCTTCTTCCCGAAGAGGACGCGTGGCTGTCCATGGCGTACGGGCGGCGCACGGCGTTCATCGCGGTGCACGTGTACTACCGGAACCCGCACGTGGAGTACTTCAAGGGCGTCGAAGAGCTCATGGTCGCGGCCGGAGGACGTCCCCACTGGGGCAAGCTGCACACCCGCGACGCGACGTACCTGGAGAAGGTCTACCCGCGCTTCGGCGACTTCCAGGCGCTCCGCGACGATCTCGACCCCGAGCGGCGGTTCGCCAACGCCTACACCCGCCAGGTCTTCGGCTCCTGAGCCCGTCGCAAGGCCGTCCCTGAGGGCGCTTTCAAGTCATCCTGGGACTGGAGCGACAACCTTCGGTAAGGCAAAGTGTGGAAAAGAATCCACAAGGTTTCGACAGGCGCGCCACGCTCCGGCCTTCGGCACCGGCAGGCTTGACGAAGCCCTCTTCTGCCTAGTGGAGAGGGCTTCGAGAGCGACGATGTTCGGACATGCCGGGTACGGTGCTGGCAGCAGGTGTGTCCGAAGGAGAAACTCGGGAACCCGGGGGAAGGGCACGCATGCGCCCTCGGTGGGCACCGGACGTCCCGCCGGCACGAGCCCGCAGACAGCGGGCCCCGCGCCGCGAGGGCCGTCCAGGAACCCTCCGTGCCATCAAGAAGGGCAGGAAGGACACGCATGCAGGAGCTGCGCCTCGTCGCGGTCAGCGAGGACGGTACGTACCTCGTCCTGGCGACCGCGGGCCGGGGCACCCGGTTCACCCTGCCCGTCGACGATCGGCTGCGTGCAGCGGTCCGTGGGCACTTCTCCCGCCTCGGCCAGTTCGAGATCGAAGTGGAGAGTCCCTTGCGCCCCAAGGAGATCCAGGCTCGCATCCGGTCCGGCGAGACCGCGGAGGAGATCGCCGAGTCGGCCGGCATCCCGGTCGAACGCGTCCGCTGGTTCGAGGGGCCGGTCCTGCAAGAGCGCGAGTACATGGCCCAGCAGGCGCAGCGGGTGGCCGTGCGCCGTCCCGGCGAGTCCACCCCGGGGCCGCCGCTGGGCGAGACCGTCGAGGAACGCCTCGGCCGCGGCGGCGTCGACCTGGACGAGGTCGAGTGGGACTCCTGGAAGTGCGAGGACAACACCTGGCGGATCCGGCTGTCCTTCTTCGACAACGGCCGTCCGCACGCCGCGGAGTGGGTGTTCGACCCGCGCCGCCGGCACGTCTCGCCGCTGGACGAGGTCGCGGCCCGGCTGACCGCCGTCGACTGGGACGACGACGATCTCGGCGACACCGTCACGCCGCTGCTGCCCCGCCGCCCCGCCATGAAGATCGTCTCGGACACGCGTGACCTGGGCTCCCCTGCCGCGCCCGCGCCGCCGCCCCCGCGTGGGATCGGCGCCGGGCCCGAGCCGCGTCCCGCGGACCGTCCCGAACGGCGCATCGAGCCGTCCCGGCAGGAGCCGCTGCGCGCCGCCGAGCCCGTGGCCGAGTACGGCGACCTGGGCCGCGGCGGCGAGTCGCGGCCCCGGCCCGGTCTCGCGGGCGAGCCGCCGGTCGCCTCGCGGCCGCTCAGGCGCCCGCCCGTCCAGGACGCGCCGCCCGAGCCGGAGGCGCCGTCCGTGCCCGCGCCGCTGCCCAAGCCCGCCCCCGCCGTGGAGGAGGAACCGCGGGTCGAGGCGGTCGAGGAGCCCGAGCCCGAGAAGGCCGAGGTCGTCCCGGAGATCCCGGAGCCCGAGCCGGAGATCAGGGCCGCGGACGCCACGAAGACGGCCACGGAGACCGCCGAGGCGCCGGAGGCCGAGGCCGAGCGGCCAGACCAGGACGCGGGCGGGGATGAGGAGGACGCGCGGGAGGCGCCTTCCCCGGAGCCGGAGAAGCCCGCCGCGAGTCAGAAGCCCCCGCAGAAGCCGACCCAGCCTCAGCGGGCGCAGCCGGCCGCCAAGACCCAGCCTCAGCGCCCCGCGCATCGGGAGAGCGGCCGCCCGCCGGCGAAGAAGAAGGCCACGGGACGCCCGTCGATGCCGCCCGCGCCCGCCGACAAGCCCGTGGGCCCACCCGCGGCGGCGGCAGCGCCGTCCACCGAGAGCCCCGCCTCGCCGCAGCGTCCGGCCCGCAACCGGCGCAAGTCGAAGGGCAAGCGCGCCTCCGTCCCGTCCTGGGACGAGATCATGTTCGGTGCCCGCCGCCCGGAGTGACCCCTGGCCGGGGACCGGCTAGGGACGTCGCTCGTCGGCGAGGAAGGGTTCGACCCAGGTCGGCGTGATGTGGGCGGCGAAGGCGACGGCGTCGTGTTCGGCCATGTCGACGGCCGGGTAACCGCCCTCCCCGGCACCGACCGCGACGTCCAGGGTGGCGAGGCCGAGACGCCGCTGGAAGAGGGTGCGGCGCAAGCGCCAGCCCACCACCGCGCCGTGGTCCACCACGACGAGCCGTCGCCGCAGGGAGCCCGACCGTACGGCGAGGCGTGACTCATCGGTGGCGTGGCCGAGTTGCCGGTAGCGGTCCACGCCCAGGGGTACGGCGAGGACGCTCAGCCCTAGGAACACGTAGGCCAGCAAGGACTGGCCCGTGAACAGCGCCAGCACGGCCAAACCGAGCGGTGGCGCGACGGCGCGGACGATACGCCTTCCTCGGGCCGCGGGCGGGTGCCGTACGAGCGGCCCCGGGACCGGCCCCAGGACACGTCCGGCCAGGTCCACCGCGGCGTGGCGCGGAGCGGCGGGGAACAGGCGGCCTCTCTGGACGGCGTCGCCCAGGCCGGTGACCAGGGCGCCGAGCCGTTGCACCCTGGCGAGGCGCTCGAAGGGGTTGTCGGTCAGTTCCACGCCGCGGATCCGCCGCCGTTCGAGCGAGACGCTGCGGCGGGTGACCAGCCCGCGTTCGGCGACGACCGAGCCGTCCCGCGCGTACACGCGGAAGTCCCAGTTGAACGCGGCGAAGGCCAGCGCCGAGGTCACCGGCATCGCCAGCAGGAACAGCACCGCCAGGACCAGGACGGTGCCGGTGGGCAGCCCGACCAGCTCATGCCCCAGATCCGACAGCCGTTCGCGGGTGATCAGCCCCAGGTCGTCGCTCAGGTTGTACAGGGTGCCGATCAGGCTTCCGGCCAGCGCGAACGGGGTCAGCAGGTAGGCGCCGCTGAGCGGGGCGAAGACGAACCAGCGCGGCGGCATCCTGGCCAGCACGCGGCGCGGCTCGGCCTCCCCCGGGGCACCGGGTCCACGTCCCAGCAGCACGCCGCGCAACCGGTCCGCCTCGTGCCGCCCGACGGCGTTGAGCGTGCCCTCGCCGCCGTCCGCGCCCGCGTCGATATGGACGATCGCCAGGCCCAGCAGCCGGTGCGGGAGGGCGGCACTGATGTCGACACCGCGGATCCGTTCGCGTGGGATGGTCGTCACCGAGCGCCCGATGAGGGAACGCCGCAACTCGATGCGGTCCTCGTACACCGTGTAGGTGAACGTGGCCCAGGCGATGACGTGGAACACGAAGCCCAGGCCGAGCCCGATAAGGGTGAAGAAGAACGCGGTGGACAGGCCGCCGACGGCCAAGCCCGCGACGCCCGCCGCCAGAAGCGCCACCATTTCGCGTGCCGCTCCCACGACGAAGGTCAGCGGGTGCAGCCGGGCCCGTACGGGCGCCGGATGCTCGTCCACGCCGTGGCCGGATGTCCGGGCACCGGTGCCGGTGACGCTCGTGCCTTGCTCTGGACGTGTGCCCTGCTCTGGAGGCGGACCGGGGGCGTTCGGGTCGCTGCCGTTCATGTCGCGTCGTCGCGAAGGGCGTGTGCGCGGTGCGCGAGGTCTTCGGCCATACGCGTCGCCAGGTCCGCAGACAGCCCGGAGACCTCGGAGGACCCTGTGTGCGAGGCGGTGTTGACGTGGATCGTCGCTAGGCCGAGGGTGCGTTCGATCCACCCCTGCTTGGTGTCGACCGTCTGGATGCGGCTCACCGGCACCAGCAGCCATTCGCGGCTGAACCAGCCGGTGCGGGTGTAGACCACATCGGCGCTGACCTCCCACCGGTGTACGCGGTACCGCCATACGGGAGCGACGAACACCATCAGGACGCCCACCACCCCGGTCAGCACGGGCAACACCCAGATGTTGGACTTCAGCCATTCGGGGACGTCGTCCCAGTCCGAGCCGCCGACCCAGGCGGCCACGCCCCACGCCAGGCCGGACGCCAGCCCCCAGAGGAGGAGCGACTCGATGGCCCAGTGCGCCATCGCGCGGGGCGACACGCGGTGCGCGGGCGGCCTCAGACGCGGCGGGTGCGGTCCTTCTCCCCCGCCGGTTGGATGAGTCGACCGCGCCGTCGTCACGTCCACGAGTCTAGATCCCAGGGAACGGCGTCCCGCTCCCTGCGCGTTCGAGATGGTGACGCCGGTCTCACGGTTTTGTCGGACCCGGGTGCGAGAGTGGCCGCTTGAACATCGGCCCGCTGTTAGCGCTCTGCCCGCGCCGGCGGGAAAACAGGATGCGCGGCGTTCCGGTCTTCGCCTCATTTTTGCGGGCCGCCGCGTCAGTGCCGAAAGACGTCCGGTCCACAGGTATCTAGGAGATCACATGACCTACGCCATCCAGGCCGATGGCCTGGTGAAGCGCTTCGGGGACACCCAGGCGCTGGCAGGGGTGTCCTTCACCGCCCAGACGGGAACGGTGCTGGGCATGCTCGGCCCCAACGGCGCCGGGAAGACCACCGCGACCCGCGTCCTGGCCACCCTGATCGAACCCACCCAGGGCACCGCCCTGGTCGGCGGCCACGACGTGGTCCGCCACGCCCACCAGGTCCGCCGGCTCATCGGACTGACCGGCCAGTACGCCGGCGTCGACGAAATGCTCACCGGCACCGAGAACCTCATCATGATCGGCCGCCTGCTCGGACTGACCCGCCGCGCCGCCAAGGCACGCGCCGCCGAACTCCTGGCCGACTTCGGCCTCACCGACGCCGCCGAACGCCCCGCCAAGACCTACTCCGGCGGCATGCGCCGCCGCCTCGACCTGGCCGCCAGCCTCGTCGGACGCCCGCAGATCCTGTTCCTGGACGAACCCACCACCGGACTGGACCCCCGCAGCCGCACCGGCCTGTGGGACATCGTGCGCGGCCTGACCACCGACGGCGTCACCGTCCTGCTCACCACCCAATACCTGGAAGAGGCCGACCAGCTCGCCGACGACATCATCGTCATGGACCGCGGCCAGATCATCGCCCACGGCACCCCCGACCAGCTCAAAGCCCAGGTCGGCGGGCAGGTCCTGGAAATCCGCGCCCGCCACCAGGCCGACACCCCCACCGTGGCCGGCATCGCCGCCGACCTGGCCGGCGCCACCCCCGAGATCCGCGACGGCCTGGTCGCCGTCGCCATCACCGACCCCGCGATCATGCCCGCCATGGTCCGCCGCCTCGACGAGACCGGTGTCGTCCTCACCGAGCTGTCCATGCGCAAATCCAGCCTGGACGAGGTCTTCTTCGCCCTCACCGGCCACCACACCGACCACCACGACACCGACACCAGCACCAGCACCGACACCGACAGCGACGCCGAAGCCGGCACCGGTGACCTGGCCGAGCCGGCCGACAAGGAAGGGGCCCCGGCGTGAGCGCTACGAGGATCGCGGCGCCGTCGGCGCCGGGTTTGACACGGCGGGTTCCGCCGGCGACCGCCGCGCGCAACATCGCGACGCTGGCCTGGCGCAACCTGGTACAGATCAAGCACAACCCCATGGAACTGCTGGACCTCAGCATCCAGCCGATCATGTTCGTGCTGCTGTTCGCCTACGTGTTCGGGCCCGCGATGGCCGGCAGCGTCGAGGCGTACCTGCCGGTCGTGATCCCGGGGATCATCGCGCAGAACGCGCTGTTCGCGGGAATGACCACCGGGTTCGGGCTCAACACCGACATCACCAAGGGGGTCTTCGACCGGTTCCGCAGCCTGCCGATCAGCCGTAGCGCCCCGCTGGCCGGGCGCATCATCGCCGACACGACCAAGCAGGCCTGGTCGATGCTGGTCCTGCTGTCGGTGGGCTTCGCCATCGGCTTCCGCCTGGGCACCTCCCCCTTGGCGCTCCTGGGCGCGTTCGTCCTGCTGCTCGCCTTCGCCGTCCTGTTCTCCTGGACGTCGGTCTACATCGCGATGAAGGTCAACGAGCCGGAGAAGGTGCAGATCTTCGGCTTCGTCGTGATCTTCCCGCTGAGCTTCCTGAGCACCGCGTTCATCCCCTCGACCCGGGGCATCCCGGGCCCGGTCGCCTGGGTCATGGACAACAGCCCGGTCACCCACCTGGTCGAGGCCATGCGCGGCCTGCTGGTGGGCGGCCCGGTCATGGACCACGCCCTGATCGCCCTCGCCTGGGGTGTGGGCATCTCCCTGGTCTTCGCACCGCTCTCCCTGCGCGCCTTCAAGCAGCGCGCCTGAGTCAACGCCTGAGCCAACACACACCTGGCGGCGGGCACCTCACCGCAGCGCCACTGTGCGGTTGCTTGGCGAACGTGAGCGGGTCCTGGGCTCCGGTCGTGGAGCCCAGGACCCGCTTGTCTCGTTGAGGGGTGGTGGAGGTGTGCCTACGCGGCGTTCTCCCTGGCCTTGTCATCCTGGGACTGCTGCCTGGGCTGTACGTCCCCCATGGCGGCCAGTTCGAACTCGGCCCTCGGCTGCTCGATGCTGCCGAGCGACACCGTCTCCCGCTTGAAGAACATCGCGAGCGTCCAGTCGGCCAGGACGCGGACCTTGCGGTTGAGGGTCGGCACCCGCGAGACGTGGTACGTCCGGTGCATCACCCAGGCCGGGAAGCCCTTGACCTTGAAGCCGTAGGTGTTGGCGACGCCCTTGTAGAGGCCGAGCCCGGCGACGGACCCGACGCTGTTGTGCACGTAGGGCTTGAGGGTCTTGCCCCGCAGCGACCGCACCAGGTTGTCGGCGAGCACCTTGGCCTGACGGACGGCGTGCTGCGCGTTGGGAGCGCAGTACATGCCCTCCTGCGTGAGGTCCGGCACGGCCGCGTTGTCACCGGCCGTGAACGCCCGCACGACGCCCTCGACGGTCAGGTACTCGGTGGCCTTCACCTGTCCCCGCTCGTTCAGCGGGAGGTCGGAGTTGCGGACGACGGGGGACGCCTTGACGCCGGCCGTCCAGACCAGGGTGCCGGCGGCGAAGCTGCTGCCGTCCGAGCACTCGATGTTCCCGCCCACCGCGGACTGCAGGAAGGTCTTGAGCTTCACGTCGATACCGCGTCCCCGCAGCTGCTCGGCGGTCCAGCGGCCCATCTCGGGGCCGACCTCGGGAAGGATGCGGTCGGCGGCCTCGATGAGGACGAACCGCAGGTCCTCCCTGGTGACCTTGCGCATGTACTTGACCGCGCCGCGGGCCATGTCCTCCAGCTCGGCCAGCGCCTCGACACCGGCGAAGCCGCCGCCGACGAAGACGAAGGTGAGCGCCTTGCGGCGGACCTCCTCCTCGTCGGTGGACTCGGCGATCTCCAGCTGGGCCAGGACGTGGTTGCGCAGGTGGATGGCCTCACCGATGGTCTTGAAGCCGATGCCGTACTCGGCCAGCCCGGGGATGGGCAGCGTACGGGACACCGAGCCGGCGGCCATGACCAGGTAGTCGTAGGAGATCCGCTCGGGCGGTCCGGCCAGCGGCTGCACGATGGCCCATCGCTCGGCGTGGTTCAGCTCGGTCACCCGGGCGTTGCGCACGGCGCACCGCTTGAGCGCGCGGCGCAGCGGCGTGACGACGTGGCGGGGCGAGACGTTGCCCGCGGCCGCCTCCGGGAGGAACGGCTGGTACGTCATGTACGAGTTGGGGTCGACGACCGTGATGCGGACGTCGCCTCGCTTGAGCTCGCGGCGGAGCTTCTTCTGCAGGCGCAGCGCCGTGTACATGCCCACATAGCCGCCACCCACGATCAGTACGTGGGGAGCACCAGGGGTGCCCTCGGCGGTCCTGGCCATTGCGGCCTCCTCAGTCAGGCTGGCTTGTGAATACATTCACAAACTACCCCATCGAGCGGCCGGACATCAAGCGATCATTACAGAAAGTTGGCAGAACTTTCCGATTCGGCAAGTTTGGACCGTTGCGGGCGGGTGAAATGCGCCACTCCTTCGCCAAGAAATGGACAATCGGTGTCATAGTCGCATGACCGATGTCACATTCCGTGACGTACCCCACGTCCCGCCGAGGGGCGGGCGGAGGCGGCGGTGACGCAGGACACAGAACCGGCCCGATACCGACCACGAGCCGACCAGGTGCCGACCAGGTGCCGACCAGGTGAATCCAGGGAGGCCGGGGCGCCGGGTGGGCCGGGAATGAGGCGTCCCGGCGGCGCCGAACCTCTAAGGTGGGGCGGACGAGAAAGGGGGCGCCGAGCGGGAACGTACGGGCCTGCGCGGAGGCCGCCAAGATAAGGGAAATCCGGCGGAACGCCTGCGTACGATCTCGCCCCGGGGAGCCAACGATGATGAGCAAGGATCGGCGTCCGATCATGGCCGCGGCGGGCGCCCTCGCGCTCGCCGGCACGGTCGGGCTCAGCGGCTGCGGGCTGCTCGGGCTGGACCGCACCAGCAGCGCGGAGCTGTCGGAATGGTTCACCGTCACCAGCCCGGTCTTCCGCGATGGGCGCGACTTGCCCACGCGCTACGCCTGCGCGACGTACCCTGGCGGGACGGGCAAGACCCCGCCGCTGCGGTGGTCGGGGACCCCGGCGGGGACCCGTTCGTACGCGATCGTCATGGACGACCCGGACGCCGAGACCGGCGCCTTCGTCCACTGGGTGATCGGCGGCATCGACGGGACCACGCAACTGCTGGGCGAGGACGCCCAGCTGGACGAGAAGGTCGAAGGACTGAACACGAGCGAGAAGGTGGGGTACTCGCCGCCCTGCCCGCCCAAGGGCGAGCGGCACCGGTACCGCTTCACCATCTACGCGCTGAACACCGAGGTCCCGTTCCGCGGCGGAGCGTCGCTACAGGACTCCCTGGGCTCCATCGCCAAGCACACGCTGGGCCGGGGCAGGATCACCGGGTACTTCGGCAGCAGGCAGTCGTCTTGACCATACGGCTGACGGGACGAGAAGGTGCCCGTAACGTGAGGTCAGGGCGGACCCCGCGGGGGGCCGAGCGGAAAGGGGACGTGCCGATGGGCCGCTCCGGGCGGTTGATCCGGGTTGGCCAATCGGTGCGCGCCGTGTGAGGCTAGATGCGCGCGAAGGGTGTGACAACGGTCATCGCGGCCGAACAGTCCCGGACTAGGTCCTCCGGGCACCGGCCGCTGGCGATAATCGGGACGAACCCGGGGGCCGCGCGGGCGACTCTCGCTGGGCCAAGGCATTGGGTGGTGGCATGACAACTTACATCGTGGTCTTCGGCCTGATCGTGGTCGTGGTCCTGGTCGTCGTCCTGGTCGTCCTGGGCCTGCGGGCCAGCCGGGCGGGACGCGACGACGATGAATGGGACGACCAGCCACAGCGCGGCTACCGCTCCCAGGACGACATGGACGGCGACTCCTACGGCACCGGGTACGACAACGGGTACGACAACGGCTATGACTCCGGGGGGTACGAGGGCGACGGCTACGGCCCGTCCCAGCCCGACCCCGAGTACGACCGCCGTGTCGCCGGTGGACCTCTCGCCGCCCCCACGCCCGCCCAGGCGCCACCCCCCGGGCCGGCCAGCGACGAGATGGAAGACGACGACTACTGGGCGACCATCACCTTCGACAAGCCCAAGTTCCCCTGGCAGCACGACAAGAACACCGAAGAGGTCGACCCGGCCGCCGACCCGCTCAACGCGCGCTCCGACGACGCCATCCCCGGTGACCCGATGCCCGGCGAGCCCGTCCACGAGCACCCGGCGCACGCGCAGGACGACCCCGTCTACGCCCAGCAGCGTCCCGAGCCGATGATGACCCAGCCGGTGTCGATGGGCGCCGACATGCCCGCGGCCCCGGGTGGCCCCGGCGGCACGCGCGGCGGCGGTATGCCCGGCGGGCTCGGCGCTCCCGGCGCGGGGCCGGGCCTGGGTGGCGGCGACTACGGCTCGACCGGCCCGCAGCAGGCCCCGTCCTACTCCCCCGCCGCCTCGTACGGGGGCGACCAGGGCATGGGCTCGCCGTACGGCGACCCCGGCTCGACGGCCGCCGACCCGCTGAACGCGGACCCGCTCGGGACGTCGACCCTGGGCACCGGCCCGCAGGGTTCCTACGGCGGCTCGGACTACCCGCCCTCGTCCTACGGGCACGGCGGCTCCGGCACGGGTCTCGACCAGCCCGCCTACGGGGGCACGCAGTCGCCCTATGGGAGCGACGCGTCCTCCTACCGTCCCTCCTCGCCTTCCGACGCCGACCCGCTGGGCACGGGACGTACGGGCACGGGACCCATGGCGACCGGGTCGGGCATGGGCGGCCCCAACCCCTCCGACCCTCTCGGCCTGTCGCTCGGCTCGCACTCGGAGCCCCCGCAGCCCCCGCAGCCGTCCCAGCCGCCGGCGCCCGCCATGCCGAGCGGCGGGTACACGGGCGCGTCGTCCGCCCCGCCCGCCTCGTCCGCCGGGGCTTCGCCGTCCGACACCGACGGCCACCGGCTGCCGAGCGTGGACGAGCTGCTCCAGCGCATCCAGAACGACCGCGCCCGCTCGGCCGGAACGGGCGGCGGGACGGACTCCGGCCTGGGGTCCAACCCACTCGACACGGGCGGCTCCTACGGAAGCTCGCTCAGCGACCCGCTGAACGACCCGCTGAGCCCGTCGACGCCCGCCCCGTCCTCCGGGTACGGCTCCAACGCTCCCGGCGGCTCCACCGGGCCGTGGTCGGCTCCCACGCCGTCCGGTGACTCCGGTTCGGGCTACTCCGGCGTGGGCGGCTCCACCTCCGGCTACGGCGGGCAGAGCGAGGGCTACCCGACGTCCCCCGCCTATGGCGACACCGCGGGACCGCGCTACGACGACCCCCTCGGCGGCGGCCGTGATACGCAGGGATCGTTCGGCACGGGCCAGACCGGCGGTGCCCTGGGCTCCGCCTCCCCCGAGGCCGGCCGGTACGGCGACTTCAGCGGAAGCAGCTACAACGGCGGCGGCTCCGACCCGGGCATGGGCGGCTCCGTGGGCGGCTACGGCGACCCCAACGCGACTCAGGCGTACAGCGGCGACCCGAACTCCACCCAAGCCTACGGAGGCTCCTACTACGGCTCGCAGGGCGGCGGCTACCCGGGCTCCTCCGGCCCGTCCGACACCGGCGGCGGCTCGTACGGCTCCTCCTACCCCGACCAGAACCGCCCACAGGACGACTGGGAGAACCACCGCGACTACCGCCGCTAGAGGCCACGTGCCCTGAGCCGGGCGATGGGCGGGGGCCGGGTTCCGGCGGGAACGACCGCGCTTGGTACTAATGGGGCGTGGCTAGCGACCTATCACCGTCGCGCACATCGTCCGCCAATGTCCGCTGGTGGGCTCCTTGGGCTAATCGACGGCGCGTTAAGGACGGATCCGAGCCTGACGGGGCGGACGTCGCGGCGAGCGAGGTGCTGTTCGCCGGTGTGCGGGAATATCAGGGGCGGACGGCACGGCTGGTGCGGCCGATCCTGGCGGAGCTGGCGTTCGAGCAGAAGCCCGAGCACCTGTTCATCACCTGCGTGGACTCCCGGGTGGTGCCCAACATCATCACCGCCAGCGGGCCGGGCGACCTGTTCATCAACCGGAACGTCGGCAACCTGGTTCCCGGGTTCGGGTCGCGGACGCCGGACGACTCGGTCGCCGCGACCGTCGAGTACGCGATCGAGGTGCTGGGCATCCGCACCATCACGGTGTGCGGCCATTCCAACTGCGGCGCGATGGCGGCGCTGCTGGCCGGTGGCGCGGAGGTCGCCCACCTGCGCGGGCTGACCCGATGGCTGAGGCACGGCACCCAGAGCCTGGCGAGGTTCCTGGCCAGCGAACCCGGCGAGGGCGACGAGTCGCCCCTGGCCCGGCTGTGCCAGATCAACGTGATGCAGCAGCTCGACAACCTGCGCAGCTATCCCTGGCTGCGCGCCCGGGTGGAGGCCGGCGAGTTGGAGCTCGTGGGTCTGTATCTGGACTTGGAGACCGCGAACGTACGTGTCCTGGACCCGGCCGCGGGGGTTTTCGTCCCCGTCCCGGGCGAGGCCCCGGGCGGCGCCCGGACGACCGGGCGGCCCGGGTAGGCCGGGACCGCGGACCGTCCCGCCGGACGGCCCGCGATCTCAGTGGGCGGCGAGCCGGTCGTGCGCGGGCACGACGAAGGCGGTCTCGCCGCCGAAGGTCGGGTGGCCATCGGCGCTGCGGGCGTACATTCCGGTCACCCGGCGCGCCCGCCGCGCGCGTCCCGTGGTCGCGGGCATGTAGAGGTTGTCGCGCCGGCTGGCCCGCGCGAAGTCGAGCAGGTAGACGAGAGACGCCAGCAGTCCGACGAGACCGACGACCAGGGTTACCGCGAAGAACATCGGTACTCCTCTCTGCGGGACCGGCCCCGCTGGTCCCGCCGTCACCGCCGATCCCCCAAGGTGATCAGCACTACTACTGTGAAGGTAGGCCGGATGCCGGGAGGTGTTTGTGTCGTATGACACCGAACACGGAGAGGAGTTGAGAATTTCTCCGAACTACCCCCGAGGGCGGTCAGCGGGACATCCGCGAACACCCACGGTGCACGACCGGCCGATCCCCTGGTACCGGCCGCTTCCGGCGCGGACGGCCGCTCAGGTCACGACGACCTCGACCTGGAGACGGCGCCGTCCGCCGATGACCCGTCCCGCCGGGCGCGCCGCCGGATCGACCCCGGCCCGCGCTTTCCGTGGGACGAGGTCAAGGCGTTCTGGGATCAGATCAGCGACGCCTCGACCTGCGGATCCAGTCCCACCTTCGGCCGGTCGGGGCGCTGCGGCGGCTCGCCGCCGATGCGCTGAAGCCATTCCCACGTGTCCGCCACGGTCTCGGTGACCGGACGGCATTTCAGCCCGGCCGCGACCGCCTTCGCGACATCGGCCTCGTGAATGGTCGCGTGCGCCTCCCCCGGCGGAATCCAGATCGGCAGGTCGGTCCACGGCTCGACCCCGGCCCCCAGGATCGCCTCCGGCTCGACCCACCGCAATTCGGCGTCCGACCCGGTCACCCGAACGCACGTTTCGAGCAATTCCCGCATCGTGGTGAAGCCGCTCGGACTGATCATGTTGTAGGGGCCGTGGAGCCCCGCCGCCGCGGCGTCCAGGCACCAGATGGCCATGTCCCGCGCGTCGATGTACTGCAACCCCAGGTCCCGCGGCCCGGGCGCGAGCACCGGCCCGCCCCGCGCGACGCGCCGCAGCCACCATGGGAGACGCCCGATGTTCTCGTAGGGCCCCAGGATCAGGCCCGCCCTGACCAGCAGCGCCCGATCCCCGAACCCCCGCAGCGCGCCCAGTTCCCCGCCGCGCTTGGCCTGGGCGTAGGGCACGTCGTCCCCGTCCTCGTCGGCCGACCCATCCACCAAGGCCGCGCCCTCGTCCGCCCCCGCCGCGGTCGGGAACTCGTACACCGAACGGCTGGAGACGTACACGTACCGTCCGGCCCTGTCCTTAAGCGCCTCTGCCGCGTCCCGCACGGCCACCGGCGCCCACGACCAGGTGTCGACGACGACGTCCCACTCCCCCTGCGCGAGGGCTTCCAGCCCGCCCGGCTTCGTCCGATCGCCGCGCAACGCCGTCACCCCGTCCGGCGCCGCGTGCGTGCCCCGATTGAACACACTGACGTCCCAGCCCTTGGCCAACGCCTCCTCGACGAACGCCCGCCCGACGAACTCCGTCCCACCCAAGATCAGTACCCGCATACGGCCACTCTGCCGCCCCGAGCCCGTCTCGAACACCCCTCACGCTCCAGGCGAACACCACCATCCACAGGAGGCACCCCCAACCCGGCGGTCACCTCGCGCGGTGTCCTCAGGGCCCCACAACCTCGGACGCGGGGGGCTGGTGATAGTGATCTCCGAGGGCCCGAGGTCGTAGTCGGCGCTGATGAGAAGGTTTCTTGAGAGGTTGATGACGTCGGTGGGGCAGGTGGAGCTTTCAACCCAACCGCCATTTGCGTTGGCCGTGCCCGCATGATTCTCAGCCGCGGATCGGGCGGGTTGGAATAGGTCGCGGGCGCGTGAACTATGGCGACCGCCGTGCAGGAACCGACACCGGGGATGTTCCCGGTCAGCTGCAGAGACACATTAGTGACCTTGCCCTCCACCTCGCGCGTGGCCGGGTTGTATTTGAATGCCCCAAAGCCTGCGATTCCGCGCTGCTCCACCTGCCACGTGGTGTTGTCCGGACCCGTGCAATTGCGGGGGAAGGACAAGCGCACGGAGCCAAGATTGCCGCGGGGCGGGCCGGTTGTATCGGCTATAGCACCCGACACGACGGTGTCGCACGTAATAAGGGTTTGCGAGGTCCCTGGTTGGTGCCGGATGGTCAGGGCGCCAGTGCTGGTGTAGGAGCCGCCGTTGCTGACGGTCCAGTACGGCAGCCTCGACGGCCCAGGGATGCGCTGGACAAGGCGTGCAGGTCTGCGCTTGCGCCCTGACGCTGCCGCGGTGCTGGTCAGGGAGTTGGGCGGCGGACGAGTCGGCCTGTAGGCCGGGTTCTGTCCTCGCGTGAGCGAGGGGCGGCCATCCATCTCGGGATGCCGTTGCCGGCATCCTCCAGCGGTCTACCCGCAGGCTCGGGCGGGCCGCCCTCGGACGCCTGCGCGGAGCGCCCTCGGGCGCTCCTTCTTGACCTTGCTCCGGGTGGGGTTTACCGAGCCGCCCACGTCACCGTGGGCGCTGGTGAGCTCTTACCTCACCGTTTCACCCTTACCACCGTGGCGGTGGCGGTTTGTTTTCTGTGGCACTGTCCCGCGGGTCACCCCGGGTCGGCGTTACCGACCACCCTGCCCTGTGGAGCCCGGACCTTCCTCGGCGGGGCCTTCGCCCCGACGCGGCCGCCCGGCCGGCTCGTCCGCCGTAGGTCCCAGGTTACCTGGGGAGGCGTGCCAGCGCCGCCTCGATGCGTTCCGCCGGCACGTCGGAGTCCTCCAGTTCGCCGGACATGTAGCGGTCGTAGGCGCTCATGTCGAGATGGCCGTGGCCGCAGACGGCGGCGAGGATGACCTTGGACTCGCCGGTCTCGGCGCAGCGGCGGGCCTCCTCGATGGTGGCCGCCAGGGCATGGGTCGGCTCGGGGGCCGGAATGATGCCCTGGGTACGTGCAAACAGCACGCCCGCCTCGAAACATTCCCGCTGGGGTTTCGCGACGGCCTCGAAGAGGCCCAGCTTGTACATGTGGGACAGGAGCGGGGCCATTCCGTGGTAGCGCAGGCCGCCGGCGTGGATCGGGTCGGGGATGAAGTCGTGGCCCAGGGTGTACATCTTCATGAGCGGGGTGAAGCCCGCGGTGTCGCCGAAGTCGTAGGCGTACCGGCCCTTGGTGAGGGACGGGCAGGCGGTCGGTTCCACGGCGAGGACGCGGGGGCTGATGCCGCCCGCCAGCTTCTCGCGCAGGAAGGGGAGCGCCAGGCCCGCGAAGTTGGAGCCGCCGCCCGTGCAGCCGATGATCAGATCGGGCTCCTCCGGTAGTTGCTCCAGGGCCTCCTCTCCGATGACCGTCTGGTGCATCAGGACGTGGTTGAGGACGCTGCCCAGCGCGTAGCGGGTGTCGGCGGCGGCGCCCGCGCGCTCGACCGCTTCGCTGATGGCGATGCCGAGGGAGCCGGGCGAGGACGGGGACTCGGCCAGGACCTTGGCGCCGGAGGCCGTCTCGTCGGACGGGCTGGCGTGGACGCGGGCGCCGTACAGCTCCATCATGCGGCGGCGGTACGGCTTCTGGTCGTAGGAGGCCCGCACCATCCAGATCTCGCAGTCGAGGTCGAACTGCGCGCAGGCGAAGGCGAGGGCGCTCCCCCATTGGCCCGCGCCCGTCTCGGTGGTGAGGCGGCGGACGCCCTGGCGCGCGTTGTAGAAGGCTTGGGGCACGGCGGTGTTGGTCTTGTGCGAGCCGACCGGAGAGACGCCCTCGTACTTGAGGTAGATGCGGGCGGGGGTGCGCAGGGCCCTTTCCAGGCGTTCCGCGCGGATGAGGGGCGTGGGGCGCCACAGGCGGTAGATCTCGCGGACCTCGTCGGGGATGGTCACGAACCGGTCAGTGCTGACCTCCTGCTCGATCAGCTCCATCGGGAAGAGGGGCGCCAGGTCGTCGGGGCCGATGGGCTGCCTCGTGCCCGGGTGCAGCGGCGGGGGCGGTGGTTCGGGCAGGTCGGCGACGATGTTGTACCAGCGGGTTGCCTCCATGTGGACCTCCCCCGGGGGCCGGTGTCCTCCACGCACCGTAGGGCGGGAGCGCCCACGGCGGAAGTCCCGGCCCCTCCCCGGATTCGCCTAGAGAAGATGATGCGTGTCGTTGAACGAGCGCAGGGATGCGGGCCCGTCGTCATACCAGTCGATCAGGGAGAGGGAGGCCACGTCCAGGTTCATCCGGTAAAGGGACGACAGGGGCGCGCCCAGGGCCTCGCGCACCAGGAGCTTGATCGGCGTCACATGGGAGACGACCAGGACGGTCTGCCGCCGGTGCCGCTGCTTGAGCGTGTCGAGGGCCATGCGGACGCGGCGTTCGACCGAGGTGAAGCTCTCCCCGCCGGGCGGGGGGACGGACGGGTCGGCGAGCCAGGCCGTGACCTCGGCGGGCCAGCGCCGTCTCGCCTCGGCGAAGGTCAGGCCCTCCCACTCGCCGAAGTCGGTCTCGCGGAAGCCGTCCTCGACGTGGACCTCGGCCCCGGTGGCGGCGGCGACCTCGGCGGCGGTGTCGCGGCAGCGGGACAGCGGCGAGGTGATCACCGCGTCGAGGGCGCGGCTCTTGAGGGCGCGGGCGGCGGCGCGGGCCTGGGCACGGCCGTTGTCGGTCAGGGGGAAGTCGCCGATGCCGGCGAAGCGCCGCTCGGCCGACAGCGGGGTCTCACCGTGCCTCAGGAGGAGGGTCGTCGTCGGCGCGCCCTTGGCCGTCGACCACGCCTGTGAATGAGCCGAGCCCTGAGGGTCCTGGGGCTCTTCGCCCGTCCGGAAGGGCGGTTCGGGCTTGTGCTCGGGGATCTCCTCGCGGCGCCACTTCTCGCCGCGGGCGGCGGCGTCCATGGCCTGGTTGGCGAGCCGGTCGGCGTGGGCGTTGCGGTCGCGCGGCACCCACGTGTAGGCGACCGCGCCCAGGGACGAGGCGAGGGTCCGCGCCTCGTCCGCCAGCGGCACCATGTCGGGGTGCTTGATCTTCCAGCGGCCGGACATCTGCTCGACCACCAGCTTGGAGTCCATCCGCACCTCGATGTCGGCGGACGGGTCGAGCTCCGCGGCGGCGCGGAGCCCGGCGATCAGCCCGCGGTACTCGGCCACGTTGTTGGTGGCGTGCCCGATGGCCTCGGCCACCTCGGCGAGCACCTCGCCGGTGAGCGCGTCCCGTACCAGCGCCCCGTACCCGGCGGGGCCCGGGTTGCCCCGCGAGCCGCCGTCCGCCTCGACGATCACCTTGCGCGCCATGCTCACGCTCCCCCGTCCGCGATCACAGCCCGGACTCGGGGGTGCGGACGAGGATGCGGCGGCACTCCTCGCAGCGGATCACCTCGTCCTCGGGGGCCTCGCGCATCCGGTTGAGGTCGACGGTGTTGATCGCCAGGTGGCAGCCCTGGCAGGCGCCGCGGTGGAGGGGCGCGGCGCCGACGCCGCCGAACTGGCCGCGCAGCTTCTCGTACAGGCCGAGCAGCTCGCCGGGGATGTCCTTGGCGACCGCGGCGCGGGCGGCGGTGGTGGTGCCCACCTCGTCGTCGATCTCCTTCTGCGCCGCGTCCCTGCGCTGGACGACGGCGGCCAGCTCGGCCTCGGCCTTGTCGCGTTCGGCGCGCAGGGCGGTGACCCGGGCGTCGGCCTCCTCCCGCCGCTCCATGATCTCCAGCACCACCTCCTCCAGGTCGGACTGGCGGCGCTGCAGCGAGGCGATCTCGGCCTGCAGCCCGCTGAGGTCCTTGGCGGAGGTCACCTGGCCGGAGTCCAGCCGCTGCTGGTCGCGTTCCGCCCTGGCCCTGACCTGGTCGACGTCCTGCTCGGCCTTCTTCTGCTCCCGGTCCAGGTCGCCGACCTCGGTCTCGGCGGCGACGATCGCGTCGCGCAGCTCGGTCAGCCTGCCCTCAAGACGCTCGACCTCGGCCAGCTCGGGCAGCGTCCGGCGGCGGTGCGCCAGCCGGTCCAGCGTGCTGTCGAGCTCCTGGAGGTCGAGCAGGCGAAGCTGGGCTTGCGGTGCGGCTTTCACTTTGCTCCTTCTATGACGTCGGACGCGGTCCCGGGAGTCGGCGTGGCCGTACCCGGGGAGGCGTCGTGCAGGCGCCACGCGTCGGTGACGAGCGTGGACACCCTGGTCTCCAGCTTGGCCGCCGCGTCCCCGGATCCGGTGAGGGCGCGTTCGGCGTCGGCCAGCCAGGGCCATTCGGTGGCCCAGTGCGCGGCGTCGATCAGGGCGGGGCCGCCGTGCTCGGCGAACGCCATGAACTCCGACGCGGGATGGTGCCGCAGGTCGGCGGTGAGGTAGACGTCCACGCCCGCGGCGCGCGCGGTGTCGAGGAGCGAGTCCCCGGCGCCGCCGCAGACCGCGACGGTACGGACGGCGCGGTCCGGGTCGCCCGCGGCCCGCAGCCCCCAGGCCGTGGACGGCAGCCCGGACGCCGCCAGGGCGGTGAACGCGCGCAGCGTCATGGGCTCGGGCAGCTCCCCGATGCGGCCGAGGCCCCGGCGCGGGTCGTCGGCGGCGGGTGCCAGCGGCCGTAGCCCCCCGGTCAGCCCCACCGCCCTGGCCAGCGCGTCGGAGACGCCCGGATCGGCCACGTCGGCGTTGGTGTGGGCGGTGTAGAGCGCGAGCCCGTTCCTGATCATCCGGTGGACGAGCCGCCCCTTGGGCGTGGTGGCGGCGACGCCGTGCACCCCGCGCAGCAGCAGCGGATGGTGGACGATCAGCAGGTCGGCGCCCCACTCCAGGGCCTCGTCCACGACGGCGGCGACGGGGTCCACCGCGAACAGCACGCGGCCGACCTCCTGGTCCGGGTCGCCGCAGACCAGGCCGACGGCGTCCCATGGCTCGGCCCACGACGGCGGGTAGAGCTCCTCCAGGGCCGCGATGACATGGGATAGACGCACGTCCCGCAGGCTACCGGCTCGGACCGCTCCAGCCGAGTCGCCCGCGCCCCTCGGCACGACGCGTCGGCGTTCCGCCGGCCGGGTACCGGATATCGTGTGGTCTCCACGGACGTCCCGGGCGATCCCCGGGGCCGTGGAAGGGGAGGTCCGCCCGCCCTGCCGCCCGCCGCCATCCAGCCGACGGGTCCGATCCGGGATCATTTCAGTGGCCCATCGCGTTGGAGTTTCGTGTGAAGTCACCCTTCCGTCGCCGTAAGCGCGTCAAGATCAAGGGCCGCGCGCTCGGGCGGCCCAGGCCGGCCGAGGAGCCGGAGGTCGTGGACTGGCCCCAGGAGGGCACCGGCAGGACGTCCCTGATGGGCGCGATCCGCGGGGACGGCGAGACCGGCGCCGGGTTCGGCGGCGGCATGTTCGAGGATCTCGCTTCCGCGTTCGAGGGCTCCAAGAAGGTCAAGCAGGAGGAGCAGGAGGCGCAGAAGACGCGCCGCCAGGACGACCACCGGGAGGCCGGGGACGGGCTCGCCGTCCGCGACGACCTGGAGTCCGGCAAGATCCGCATCCGCCGGGCGGGCGGCACCGCGCCCCCCGTGGCCGATGATCCGCCCGCCGCGTCCCAGTAAGTGACATCTGTCCGAGCAGTATCGAACACATGTTCGAGAGTCGGATATCGTGGCGTCGTGAGCACGTATGTTCCGCCCGGCTGGCCGTCCCAGGTCCACCCTCCGGGCTCTGAGCGCTTCGAGGACACGGCGCTGGCGTGGCTGCTCGAACTCGTGCCGCCCGAGTACCGCCGTTACGGCGTGCTGCGCCGCTATCCCGTCGCCCTGGCCAGGATGGCCAGGCACCACGTGAACGCCTCCGTCGAGGCGGCCCGCGAGGGGTTCCGCACGGCCAGGGTGGATCTCGGGGACGTGGTCCCGCCCCATGGCATCGAGGCGGTGCTCGACACCTACCGCCGCGAGGGCGCGCGCCTGGTCAGGCTGCTCCAGGGCATCGAGCTGGTGGAGACGGCCCTGCGCGGCCTTGAGCAGCCCGACGACCCCGACTACCGCCGTCCCTTCACACCGAAGCTCTGACCGCCAACCGGCCCAGGCCCAAACCGGCCTAGGCCCGTGGTCCGGAGGGGACGGCGGTGAGGAAGCGTGGCGGCCGTTCACCCAGGCCGTGCAGCATCGTCTGCACGCTCTTGCGTATCTGCGGTACGGCCCGTACCGGTGCCAGAGCCACCACGCACCGCCCGATCGCCAGGCCGCCCAGCGCCCCGGCCCCGCACGCGGTGTCCAGGGCCAGGTCGAACGCGAACTCGCCCCGGACATGTCCCGCACTGAGCAGGGCTCCGAAGGCCCCCAGGTCCCCTGCCCGCAGCGCGGCAGCGGCGGTGAGCGCTAGGAGGCGGCTGTGGACGACGGGGAGCGTACGGTCGATGCCGAGATCCATCACCAGCAGCCGCAGTCCCGCCTTCGCCAGGTCGCACGGCAGTCGCTCCACGGCGTCGCCCCGCAGCAGGAGGGCCTGCCCAGGACGAGCGTGCAGAGCCGTGAGGTGCCCGAGGCGGGACGTGGGGTCACAGTCGGCAGCCGCCTCCGTGCCGTGAAGGTCATGCAAAGCCTGTGACACGACGCAGTATGTCTCACCGCCGTTGAGCAGGCCCGTCTCAAGGGGCAGCTCACGATTCACCACCATCCGCGCCCCGGCCACCTTGTGCGCCGTCAGGGCGCGGAGAGCGGGCGCCGCCCAATCCGGTGGCTCGCCCTGAGCGTCGGTGTAGCGGTCGGAGTGGTGGTTCATCGAACGAAGGTCGGTGGGGCCCGGCGCGAGGGCGACGGTCACGCCCCAGCGCAGGCCGACCGTCAGGGCGTGCCCTTCGCCGCCGCCCAGCAAGGTCAGGGCTCCCGGGACGTGCCGCAGGCCGTCGGGCGCCTCCCCGAACATCCGCTCGAACACGTACGCGGTCAGCCGCAGGTCCGGATCGGTCACTCGCGCGCCGGCCGTGGCGCACACGGCCGAGGTCATGCCAGCTTCTCCAGGCGGTCGGCGGCCTCGGCCGCGCCACCGGCGGCGGTGAACGACGCGCCGACGCGCGCGGCGGCGTCCGCGAAGCCCGGATCGTCCAGCACGGCGCCCAGCGCGGACCGCAGCTCGCCGGTCCGGACGCGCCCGTACCGGACGGTGACGCCCGCCCCCGCTCCGGCCACCTGCCCGGCCACGACCGGCTGGTCGGCGCGGACGGGCGCGACCACCAACGGCACGCCGTCGGCGAGCGCCTCGCAGACGAGGCCGTGGTCGCCGAGGGTGACCACCGCCGACGCCCGTTTGAGCAGCGCGGACCGCGGGACACGCTCGCGCACCAGCACGTTCCCCGGCGGCTCCGGGACGGCGCGGGGCGGCGCGACGACCACGGCCCGCGCGTCCAGGCCACGGACGGCCTCGGCGGCGGTCCGGCAGAACCGCTCCCCCGCGGGTCCGTCCGTCTCGCCGAGGTCGACCAGCACCACCGGGCGGTCGCCGCCCTCGTCCAGCCACGGCCACGGGAAGTCGCCGCCGGACGGCTTGGCCCGCACCGGCCCGACGAACGCGAAGTGGTCGGGGAAGACGGAGGTGTCGCCGATCAGCCCGCCGGTGGTGAACGCCAGCACGAGGTGGTCGGAGAAGCGGGGGTCGAGCGGGTCGCCGATGCCGTGCCCGGCCTGGAAGTCGCCGATCACGTCCCGGACCCACTCCTCGACCCGGGGCAGCGCCGCCAGCGGCCGGGCGAACTCGGCCGAGGTGACCGCCGAGGTGGCCCAGGGGAGGCCCGCCGACCGCGCCGCCACCGCACCGGCCAGCGCGTGCTGGTCGGAGACCACCACGTCCGGGTGGAACCGCTTGATGGCCGACCGGGCGCCGGGCAGCGTCGCCTCCCCGAGCGGGACGATCAGTTCCTCCCACAGGAACCGCAGCGCGGCCGGTCCGCGCAGGCCGAGCCATTCCCGGCGGGCCCGCTCAAGGCGGGGGCCGAGCGCGTCGTCCTCCGCCGTGAAGATCATCGAGCCGCGCCGCAGCAGCCGTTCGAGGGTCGCGCGGTGACCGGCCCACGCCACCTTGTGGCCGCGCCGCGCCAGTTCCGCGCCCACCGCGACGGTCGGCGCCACATGCCCGGGGAGCGGGGGGACGGTGAACAGGAAGCGCCGCCGGTCGTCCCCTTCGCGGCGCGGCGGGGTGGGACGCTTGAGCGTGCCGTCCTCGCCGAGCAGGGACGGCACCCGCACTCTGCGGCTCACGGCGCGACACCTCCCGCCCGCGCTCCGTCGCGGACCTCCGGGACGCTCCGGACGTTCGTGCCCGCCTGGTGGCCGAGCCGGGGGGCCGGCGGGTGGGGCAGCCGTTCGGACAACCAGGGCAACATGACCTCCAGGATTTCGGCGGTGCCCTCGGCGGGGAGGCCGTGGTCGTGGCCCGCCAGGATGTGCAGCGTGCAGTCGGGGACGCAGCGCCGCAGCAGGCGCGGCGCCTCTCTCAGGCCGTCGGCCCCCATGCCGGAGCGCTCTCCGTACACGGCGAGGACGGGGCACGCCAGCCGCGCGAGCGCGGCGGGCGGCACCGGTTCGGCGGACGCGAGATCATCGAGCAGGCTGGTGCGGTTGACGACGCCGGCGGACGCCTCCCAGCGGCCGAAGACGGCCCGCGGGCCGGCAGGCCGCTCGTACTCCAGGACGAGCGCCAGCCTGCCGAGGGTGTTGAGCAGGTCCTCGTTCCACTCGCCCGGACGCTCGGACGGCCCGCAGGCGTCGATCAGCACGAGGCCCGCGACCCGCCTGGGACGCGCCAGGGCGGCGTTCAGCGCGATGGCGCCGCCGAAGCCGCGGGCCACCAGGAACACCGGCCGCCTGTGCCCGAGCGCGTCCAGCAGCGCGAACAGGTCGGCCACCGACTCCGCGACGCGGTACCCGGTGGCGGTGCCGGCGGAGCGCCCGTGGCCGCGCAGGTCGTACAGGACGCCCCGGGCTCCGGCGTCGCGGACGTGAGGGGCGAGGCCGTCCCGGAACCCCGGCGGGTCGTCGGTGACCGGCCCGTGAACGAACACCACCACGGGCGCCGGGCCGGCCGCGGGGACCCCTGGCGGGTCCATCACCTGGACGTGGAACGCGTTGCCCCGCGCGATGACCTCAGGCATGCGCTCAGACTTCGGCGGGGCTCGTGCGGGACCCCGCGAGCGCCGGTCCCTCGGGCGCGGGCCCCGCGCTCGGGAGGGATCCGAGCCGGGACTCGATGTGCTCCACCAGGTCACCGACCGTCATGCCGGCGATCTGGTCCAGGTCCATCCCGGCGACCAGCGCGACCGGGTCCACCGCGGCCCCGTAACGGTGCCGCAGCCGTTCGGCCAGCGCGACGAACTCGACGCTCTCCAGCGCCAGGGCGCCGTTGAGCGCGGTCTCGGGGCCCACCTCGACCTCCATCAGGAAGTCGTCGCCGACCACGTCGACCAGCGCCCGGACGACCTCGGACAGGACTTCGTCCGCTCGTGCCACTTCGCTTCGTGCTCCCAAGGTTCCTGGTTCCTGTTCTCTCTGCTCGTCTGCCGTCATCGGGGGTCGGCCGTCGTCCACGCCACGACGTGCCCTTCCAAGGTGCGCGTCTCCACGGGGACGGGCGCGCCCGCGGAGGCCGCCAGCACGGCCCGCCGCACCGCCTCGTCCTGCCGCCCGTCCTGCCGCCCGGCCTCGTCCACGGGCAGCGGTTCGATCGCGATCCCGGCGGGCAGGGGCGCGGGACGGGCGAGCGCGACGCCGAACCCGTCCGCGCAGGCCATCGCGACGGAGATCTCCGTGTCGAAGGGGCCGGTGACCACGGGGTGCCCGCCGATCCCGTCGTCGTGGACGGTCAGCTCCGCCGGGAACAGCGGGCCGTGGCCCCGTTCCCACAGCCAGTGGCGGACGGCGTCCTTCACGGCGATCCGGCCCAGCAGCCACGGCCCCCGCTCGCGCGGGCGCAGCCGCTGGTACGTGGCGCGCTCGGCGGCGCCGAGGTAGCGGCGCATCAGCAGGTCGCGGGAGGACGATCCGTCCCAGTGCCGGCGCGCCAGGCACCAGCCGCCCGGCTGCGGCTCGCCGACGCCGGACAGCTCGGGGGTCAGCTGCATGCGCCAGGTCGCCTCGTCGGTGGTGAAGCGGCGCGCGGTCCAGCCTTCGACGCGTCCCCACAGGGCGCCGCCGGGCGCCCGGACCAGCTCGATGTCGTAGGTGACGCCCGTCGCGGACATGGTCCGGTTCCAGACGGTGGCCTCCAGACGGTCGCCCTCCGGAGGCGGCGGCCCGTAGAGGGTGACGCGCCCGATGCCCGTGGGGAACACCGTCTGGTCCTTCTCGCCGTAGACCTGGATCCAGTGCCCGCACAGCTGCCCGGCGCCGTCCAGCACGGCCCCGGGCGCGCCGGACGGGGTCACGACGCCGCGCAGCCCGTCGCAGGCCATCGCGGTGATCTCCGAGACGCTCTGGAAGCGCGGCCCCTGGAACATCCAGCGCTCCCCGTAGAGCTGCCGGGCGGTGACCGGTGGCGGACCCTCCCCGTCCAGCGGTGAGCGGTCGTCCAGGCGGCGGAGCGGGACGGCGGGGTAGCGCTCGGCGAGCAGGACGGTCCCGTCGGCGTGCCCGCGGATCGACACCCGCACCCGCCTGGGCCCGCCGGCCGCGCCGCGTCCGTTCTCGTCCCGGACGAGGTGGGCGTGGATGGAGGCCGTCGACGGAGGGCAGGCCACCACCCACTTCAGCGCCCGCACGTCCTCGTACCCCACGACCACCAGTTCGGGCAGCAGTTCCCGCGCCGTCTCCGCCATCACCTCCAGGAGCGTGGCCAGCGGCACCACCGGGAACCTGTCCGACATCTCGGGCCATCCGGCGGGCTGCTCGATGACGCAGTGGTCGGCGAGGTAGGGCATGGCGTCGAGGGAGAACGTGCGGGTCGTCGTCAGCTCCTCCTCGGCCACCGGCGCCGGGTTCGCGACCCGCGGGTCGGTGCCCGTGCCACGGCCCGCGCCGTAGGCGTCCACCACGCTCTGCGCCCCGGCCGTGGCCTCGCGGAGCAGCGCGTCCAGCTCGGCCATGACGGGATCGTGCGAGGGGAGTTCGGGCCAGCATTCCTCGCCGCCGGACGCGCCCTCCAGGCTCAACGGCGGCACGGCGCCGTCCAGGCGGACCAGCGGCGTGCCCAGGTCGAGCCGGACCCCGGTCGGCCCCCGGTGGCCGTCGCCGCGGCCGGCCGTCGCGGACGGCGGGGCGCCGTACCCCTCCGCCCACAGCGCCGCCACCACCCGGCGGAGCTGCCCCATCCCGTCCCGTTTGGGGACGTTCACGGCGAGCGCCAGATGGTCGCGGTCGCCCAGCCTGTCGCCGGTGAACCCGGGCAGGCTGCCGGGTCCGACCTGCACGAACGCGCGGACGCCCGTCCCGTACAGCTCCTCCACCAGCTCGCTGAACCGCACCGGCTCCACCAGATGCCGGACGATCAGGTCGCGCACCGCGTCCGGGTCGGAGGGGAACGGGGCCGCCGTCGTCGCCGACCACACGGGGACGCGCGGCTCGCGGACGGCCAGCGCGCCGAGCGAGCGCCGCGCGGCCCCCAGGTACGGGACGGCCAGCGCGGTGTGGAAACCGGAGCGGAACGGCAGTTCCTGGCCGATCACCCCCTCGGCCGCGAGCCGCCCCAGCACCTCGCGCACCGCGCCCGGCGGTCCGCAGATCACCGACTGGTGCGGGCAGTTGTCGTGGCTCACCGCGACGCCCGAGCCGTCCCCGATGATCTCCTGCGCGCGGTCGGCGCCGCAGCCGAGCGCCGCGTACACCGCGTCGGGGCCGCCGTCCGGGCCGTGGTCGAGCGCGGCGGCGGCCACCGCGGCCATGCCCTCGGGCGAGCACAGGCCCGCCACGATCATCGCGGTCCACTCGCCGACGCCGTGCCCGGCGGTCACGTCCGGCTCGATGCCGAGCCTGGCCAGCGCCTCGGCCAGCAGCCGGCCGGTCGCGATCACGTCGGTGGCGTGGCCGTACGGGTCGAGGCGCCCGGTGAGGCGGGGCGGGTCCAGCCCGAACCGCCGCGCGACGTCGTCGATCCTCGGCTCGAAGGCCGGCTCGAACCCGGGGAACAGGAAGGCGGTCCGCGCGCCGCGCCCGCCGCCGAGCAGGGGACGCGGGGTGAACCAGATGTCGCTGCGGCCCCGCCACGGGGTGCCGCGCGCCACGACGGCGCGCGCCAGGTCCACCTTGCGGGCCGTGGGCTCGACGATCGCCACCCGGCACGGCCCCTCCGACACGGCCGTGGACGGCGGCGCGCCGCGCTCGGCGACCTCGGCGAGCAGCTCGCCGAGCGCGTCCGGGGTGTCGGCGGACAACCGCAGCACGGCGTCCGTGTCGAACGCGGGCTGGACGAGCGCGCGGGCCCGGACCCGCGACGACGACCGGTGCTCTTCCAGGACGACGTGCGCGTTCGTCCCTCCGAAGCCGAAGGCGTTCACGACCGCGCGGCGCGGCATGCCGCCCGGCGGCGCCTCCCACTCCGCGGCCTTGCGCACGAGGCGCAGCCCCGTCCCCGACAGCGCGGGATGCGGGTCCTCGATGTGCAGGGTCGGCGGCAGGACGCCGTCGCGCAGCGCGCAGGCCGCCTTGATCAGACCGGCGATCCCGGCGGCGGGCATCGCGTGCCCGATCATCGACTTGACCGTGCCCAGCCGCAGCGGCGGGCCGCCGGGCGCCGCGGCGCCGGCGAAGACGCGGCGGAGCGTGGCGAGCTCGGCCTCGTCCCCCGCGGGCGTCGCGTTCCCGTGCGCCTCGACCAGCCCGGCCGCGCCCGGCGCGGACGGGTCGAGACCGGCGTCCCGCCAGGCCCGTTCCAGGGCGAGCACCTGGCCGTCCACGGCCGGGCTCAGCAGGCCGCCGGCGCGGCCGTCGCTGGACGACCCGACGCCGCGGATCACCGCGTGCACCCGGTCGCCGTCGCGCTCGGCGTCCGACAGCCGCTTGAGCAGGACGATGCCCGTGCCCTCGGCGAGCAGCGTGCCGTCGGCGGCGCGGTCGAACGGGCGGATGCACCCGCTGCGGCTCAGCGCCCGCAACCTGCTGAACATGCTCCACACGGTGGCGTGGTGCGCGTGATGAACGGCCCCGGCCAGCATGGCGTCGCACTGGCCGCCGCGCAGGGCCCGGACCGCGTGCTCCACCGCCAGCAGCGCGGACGCGCACGCCGCGTCCAGCGTGTACGCGGGGCCGCGCAGGTCCAGCCGGTCGGCGATGCGGGACGCCGCGAAGCTCGGCACCAGGCCGCCGGAGTCCTCGCACCGCCCGAGCCGCGCGCGGAACGCCGCGCCGATCTCGGCCAGCCGGTCCTCGCCCAGTTCGGGCAGCAGTTCGGCGAGGACGCCGGTGAGCTGGTGGGCCGCGCTCACCCGCTGGTCGAACCTGGCCATGCCCGGGGAGAGGTAGCCGGCGCGGCCGAGGACCACGCCGACCCGGTCCGCGGCGGGCAGCCGGTCCATGCCGCCCGCGTCCTCGATCGCCTCGGCGGCGACCCGCAGCGCGAGGAGCTGGTCGGGCTCCATGCCCGCCACCGTGGACGGCGCGAGCCCGAACCTGGCCGGGTCGAACGTCGCCAGCTCGTCGACGAACCCGCCACGGCGGCAGTAGAACCGGTCGCTGTCGGGCGCCCGCTCGTAGCACCCGGGGTCGAAGTAGACCTCCGGATCCCAGCGGCCGGGCGGGACCTCGCCGACCGCGTCCACGCCGTCGCGGATGTTGTGCCAGAACGCGCCCGCCGAGCCGGCCCCGGGGAAGACCGCGCCCATCCCGACGATCGCGATCGGCTCACCGGCGCCGGCCGGGGCCCTCATGTGGGAACCGCCGTGAACACGACCTGCGGCTCGTCCCCTTGGGCGATCTCGTCGAGCAGGGCCGCCACCGCCGTGTCCGGGTCCAGCGGCGGCACGGCCTGCGGGTCGTCCGCCCACGGGTCCCAGCCCGCCACCAGGATGCGGCCGCGCAGCGTCGTGCGCCAGACGTGCGCGAGCGTGGCGCAAGCGTCTCCGGCGGCGGCGTGGCCGATCCGGTACGGGCCGCCGCGCGGGCCCGTGGTGCTCCCTAGCACCACGAAGAAGCCTAGATCGGGCCGTACCGAGGCGGCCAGCGCGCGGGCGCCGTCGACCTTCGTCCGGTAGATCCGGGCGAAGGAGCCGGGATCGTCGCCGTCGACGGGAAGGTCGTCGGGGTTCCCCGCTCCGTGGACGACGCCGTCCAGGCGGCCGTGCCGCGCATAGACGTCCTCCACCAGGGCGCTGACCGCCTGCAAGTCCCGCACGTCCAGGGAGTGGAAGCGGACGGAGGCGGCGTGGCGGCTCAGCTCGTCCCTACGGTCCGGAAGGGAGTCCGGCGTCGCGCCCACCAGCTCGATGTGGCAGCCGGTCCTGCGGGCCAGTTCGAGCGCGACCCGGCCGGTGACGCCGCCCGGTCCCCCGGTGAGCAGCACGACGCCGTTCGCGTCCAGGGCGAACGTCCCGGCGGGGCTGATCGTTCCGGTGGGGACGACGGTGAGCGCGCACCGGGTGCCGCCGTCGTGCCCCACCTCGACCGGCGCGTCCGGGTCGGCCATCTCCGCCAGGATCCGCAGCGCGATGGCGCGCGGGCTGTCCTTGGTGTCGACGTCCAGCGCCCGCACCAGCGCCTCCGGGTACTCCCGCGCCAGCGTGCGGGCCAGCCCGCGCAGCCCCGCTCCGGGGGTCGGGTCGCCGATGCCGCTGCCGTCGTAACGGCGTCCGAACGTCCCGCCCGAACCGGTCGCCAGCACCACCCAGCGCGCGCCCCCGTTCAGGGCGTCCCGGATACCGCCGTAGGCGCCGGGCAGCACCGGCCCGCAGCCCTGCCGGAGCGCCGCCAGGTGCACCAGGCCGTCGCAGGGCCCCTCGGGTTCCATCGGGGTCCGCACCTGCGCGCCCATGCGCTCCAGCAGGGCCCCGAGTTCGAGGGCGACGCCGCAGCCGTCGTCCACGATCACGAACCGCAGGCCCGCGTAGCGCCGGGACTCGGCTTCGAGGTCCAGGCCGGCGGGCGCGTCCGGGAGCCGGGTCATGCGCACGACCTGGCGCAGCGGCCTGGTGGCTTGCGCCTCGGCCGTGTCCGGGACCTTCGGCGGCTCGGGGGACGACGGCACGGAGTCGCCTCCGGCCTCCGGCCCGCGGGGCGGTTCGATCGCGGCGTGGACGACCTCGCCGGGCAGGGCGCGCCGCGGCCCAGGAACCGGGAGGGGCGGGACGCTCTCGGCGGGCGGGGGCTCGTCCCCCGCTCCGGTGTCCTCGCCCGCATGCCGCCCGTCGTCCGGAACGGATCCGGACAGGTAGTTGAGAAGCACTTCGCGTTGCGCCGCGACCAGCTCGCGCCCGGCGCGCAGGTACTCCAGGACCGCCTCCTCCGCGGCGCTGTCCTGCAAGGTCTGGTGCGCCGTCATCCCCGCGGGCAGGTGGACCGGCCGGCCGTCCCCGTGCTCGGGCGAGTGCTCGGGGAACGGCGAGATGCGCTCGGGGGGCCGCAGGCCGTTCCTGAGCGGGGCGCCGTCGGCCGTGCGGACGAGATGGCCGTCGACGATCCAGCCGGGCACCGGTTGCTCGTCGCCCGCCGCGATGGGCCGCGCGTCCCGTCCCGAGAACAGCGGGAGCGGATCCACCGGGACGCCCGCCACGGCGAGCTTGGCCAGGGCGGGAAGCAGCCGTTCCAGGCCGCTCCCCTCCCCCTCTTCGGGAGGCGCGTCGACGGCGACGGCGGTGTGCGGGCGGTCGCCCAGGATCATCCCGACGAGCTGCGTGAGCGCCCGCCCGGGACCGGCCTCGACGAAGACGCGGGCGCCCGACTCGTACATCGCCTCGATCTGCTCCACGAACCGGACCGGCACGGCGACCTGCCCCGCCAGCGTGCCGCGCAGCTCGGCCGGGTCGGTGTCGTACGGGACGGCGCCCGAGTTCGACCACACGGGGTAGGCGGGCGAGCGGAGGTCACGGCGTTCCAGCTCGGCCCGCAGCACCGCCGACGCCCGCGCGACCAGCGGGCTGTGGAACGCGCACGCGACGGGCAGCCGCTTGGCGCGGATGCCGTGCTCGCGCAGGACCCCCAGGGCCGTGTCGATGCCCGCCGACGAACCGGAGATCACCACCTGGCGGGGCGCGTTGTGGTTGGCGACCACGACCTCGCCGACACCGGTCAGGACGGTGCGGACCTCCTCCAGCCGCGCCGCGACGACGGCCATCGCACCCGCGTCCCCGGACACCGTGCCGTCCGCCGTGCCGGCCGCCGCGAGCACGGCCTCGGCGCGGACGGCGCTGAGGGCGATCAGGTCCTCCTCGCCGAAGACGCCGGCGGCGCACAGCGCGACAAGCTCGCCATGGCTGTGCCCGGCGGCCAGGTCCGGGCGGACCCCGAGCGCGGTGAGCAGCCGGTGCACGGCGAGCCCGGCGATGCCCAGCGCGGGCTGCGCCACCCGGGTGTCGGTGAGCGCGATCCGCTGCCGTTCCGCCTCCTCGGGGGTGAACGCGGCGGGCGGGAACATCGCGTCCGCGTACCGGCCGCCGTCCAGCCGCAGCAGCCGCTGGAGCCGGGGGAACGCCACGAACAGGTCGGCGAGCATGCCGGGCCGCTGGCTGCCCTGCCCGGGGTAGAGGAACGCGACCTGCCCGGGGTTCTCGGGCCTGTCCTCGTCCGCGACGTACACGCCCGGGACGGGACGGAACTCGCGGGCGGCGGCGAGCTTGCGTTCCAGGTCGTCCAGGCCGGTGGCCACCAGCGCGACCTGGACCGGGCCCTCACCCTCCGCGAACGTCCGCGCCAGATCGCGCAGCCGCGGACGGGACGCGGGCGGTTCGGGGGCCAGCAGCACGCCGAGCCGGTCCAGCTCCGCGCGGGCCGCGGCGCGCCCGGCGCCCCGGATCAGGAACAGCTCGGCGGGCCACGCGCTGATCCCCGACACCGGCTCGGGAGCGCCGTCGTACCCGGCCAGGACGGCGTGGAAGGCGGCGCCGCCGGAACCGGGGCCGCGCAGCCCCGCGTAGCGGCCGGCCGGCGGCGCCGCCCAGGGACGCGTCGTGCGCCCGAAGGCGAAGGGGCTGGTCGCCGCGTCCCAGTCCGGTGTGGGGGCCGTCAGGTGAAGGGTGCCGGGGAGGGTGCCGGTGTGCAGGGCGTAGGCCGTCTTGATCAGCCCGGCCAGCCCGGCGGCGCCCCGGGTGTGGCCGATCTGCGACCGCACCGAGCCCAGTGTCGTGCCGCCCGGCCGCGCGCCCGCGGCGGTGAACGTCCGGGTGAGCGCGGCCAGCTCGGCCCGGTCCCCGTCCGGGGTTCCGGTGCCCTCCGCCTCGACCAGGCCCACCCTGGCCGGGGAGACACCGGCCCGCAGGTACGGGGTCTCGCCGTCCGCCGCGGCGCCCCCGACCACCGATTTGATCACGGCGTAGATCCGGTCGCCGTCGCGTTCGGCGTCGGCCAGCCGCTTGAGCGCCACGCAGGCCACGCCCTCACCGGGCACGAAGCCGTCGGACGAGGCGTCGAACGGCGCGCACCGCCCGCTCGGGGACAGCTCGCCGGCCGCGGCGGCGAGCAGGTAGTCGTGGATGCCGTTGCGCAGGTCGGCGCCTCCGCACAGCACCAGGTCGCTGCCGCCCGACAGCAGTTCCTTGCACGCGGCGTCCAGCGCGGCCATGCCGCTGTCACCGGCGATCGCGCAGGCCGTGCCGCCGAGGCCGAGCCGTTCCGCGATCCGCCCGGCGATCATGCCGGGGAGCGCGCCGGGCAGGGAGTCCTCGGTCGGGCGCGGGAGCTGGGCGTCCAGGCCGGGCGGGACGTCGCCGTAGTACATCGGGAGCAGCGCCCGCATCGCGTACGCGGCGCCGAGCCCGGCGCCCGTCGCGGCGCCGAAGAACACCGAGGCGCGTGAACGGTCGAACGGGCGGTCGCCGTATCCCGCGTCCCGCAGGGCCCGGAAGGCGACCTCCAGGCCGAGCAGTTGCGCCGGGTCGATGCTGTCCAGCGACGTGGGCGGCACGCCGTGCGCCAGCGCGTCGAACGGGACGCCGGGGATGAAACCACCCCATTTGCACGGTGTCCTGCCCTCACGCCCGGCATCCGGGTCGTAGTAGAGCTCCGGGTCCCAGCGCTCGGCGGGGACCTCGGTGACCGCGTCCACGCCGCGCACGATGTTCGCCCAGTACGACGCGGTGTCCGGGGCCCCGGGGAACACGCAGGCGGCACCGACGATCGCGATGTCCATGGGGCGGGGCGCGGGGGGCTCGCGGCGGGGCTCGGGACCGGCCAGGCCCAGGGTGGCGGCACGGGTGGCGAGGAAGAACGTCGCGCCCGTGCTGACCTGCTCGTGCAGCCCCGTGATGCTGGTGGTGGCCCAGCGCAGCGCCGCCACCTGGCCCAGCATGAACAGCCCTTCGCGGCGCTGCTCCGCCGAGTCCACCGAGATCAGCCCGTGCGTCTCGTCCCATGCGACGCCGCCGGGCGGGGGCTCGCCGCCGGGGACGCGGCGCAGCCCCTTGGTGGCGATGCGCAACCGGCCCAGGTTCAGGTCCTCCAAGTTCCGCCCCATCTCGCTGGGCGGCGTTCCGAGTTCCTCCAGGCGGCGGCGCTCGTCGGTGAACGTCTCCACGTACGGGGACCACGCGCACCGGGTCACCTGGCCGGGCGAGGTCTCCAGGAGGGCGGTCCCGTCGCACTCGACGGCGGCCTGCTGGTACCCGGGCGTGATCGCCCCGGACGCGACCGCCTCGTAGGTGAACAGGTACGCGGTCCCCATCAGGACGCGGATGTCGGCGCCCCGCTCGGCCAGCGGGCCGGCCAGCGCCGCCACCATCGCCGCCGAGCGCTCGTCATGGATCCCGCCCGCGAACATCACCGACAGCTCGGAGGCGACGCCCCGGCCGCCGTCGGCGTCCCGGTTCGCGTCGCAGAACGCCAGCAGCCGTTCGACCTGCGCCTCCCAGAGGGCGAAGGAGCCGCGCGGACCGATGTGCCCGCCGCACTCGGCGCCCTCGAAGACGAACTTGCGGGCGCCCTCGGCCAGGAGCCGCTCCAGCCGGGCGGGCGAGGGCACGTGCAGGTAGGTGCTGATCCCGGCCGCCTCAAGGGACGCCGCGTGCGCGGGACGTCCCCCCGCGATCAGCGCGTACGGGGGCCGGACCGCGCGGATCGCCTCCAGTTGCGCCTCGCGCACCTCGGGCGGGACGAAACCGAGGATCCCCACGCCCCACGGCAGGTCGCCGAGCCGTTCGGCGGTGTCGCGCAGGAGGGACCGTGCCTCCTCGCCGTCCATGAGCGCGAGCGCCAGGAACGGGAGCCCGCCGTCCTGCGCGACCGCGGCGGCGAACACCGGCCGGTCGCTGACGCGGGTCATCGGGCCCTGGACGATCGGGTAGCGGCGGCCCGCCTCCGGCGCGTCCGGGACGTCCTTCGGGGCGAGCGGTTCCGCGCGGACGGCGGCCCTGATATGGGCGGCGATCTCCGCCCGGATGGCCTGCACCACGCCGCCGGCCGTCTTGTACCGGGCGGCCAGCGGGCGGGCCAGCGCTCCGTCCTGCCCGACCGGCAGCGGCCTGCCCCCCGAGCCCGCGTAGACGCGGCGGCCCTGGACGATCCGGGTCTCGGCGCCGTCCATGGAGGCCATGGCGGCGGCGATGTCGGCGGGCGCCTCCACCTCGCGGACCAGCGCGAGCTGGGAGTCCAGAACGACCCCCGCGGCGCCGCCCGCGACCGCGGCGGCGGCCGTGTGCGGGCCGATCCCGCCGCACGCCCACACGGGGACGTTCACCTGGGCGTCCCCGAGCAGCCGCTGGAGCAGCACGAACGTGGTCAGGTGCCCGACCCGGCCGCCGCCCTCGAAGCCCCGCGCGATCAGGCCGCCCAGCACGCCGGTCCCGCCGAACCTGGCGAGCGCCGCGATCGCCTCCTCGGGGTCCACGACCTCGACCAGGATGCGGCGGCCTCGCACCGCGAACGCGAACGCGTCGATGAGTCCGTCGTCGGGCTCGTACCGCTGGGGCGCGCTCGCGGTGCCCGGGACGCCCTCGATCCTCTGTACACCGGGGACGGCGCCGGGGGGAGCGATGCGCACCGTCCAGTCGTCGTCGTCCGGGTCGCCGCCCGGCGCCGACCAGGCACCCGCCTCGTCGACGGGACGCGCCTCCCGCACGGGCTCCAGACGTTCCGGACGGGGCGGTTCGGGACGGAGCGCGGCGGCGTCGATTAGGACCGTGCGGACCGCGTCCGGAAGGTCCTCGGGGCGGACCTCGCTGCCCGCGGGGACGCGGACGCCGAACGGGCCCCGCCACCAGCGCATGACGTCGCCGAGGGCCGCCAGCGCGGCGGCCCGGTCCGTCCCGAGGTCCAGGACGCCGAGGCCACCGGCCCGGCACACCGCCGCGACCAGCCGGGGCGCGGGCCGCCCGAACGGGCCGATCCCGATGATGTCGGCCGGTGGAAGATCGCGCGCGGCGTCCGTACCACCCCCAGCGTGTCCCGTCCCGACCTCGGTGCCGTCCATGCCAACCTCAGCCGTCATTCACTGCCCCCTGGACGCTGGTGCCTCATCGGCGAGCACACTACGGTCGGTGATATGCCGGACACTCCGGCGACACACCCGGGGCATGGTTGTCCAAGGACACCGCAAAGGTTCTCTGGGGACTCCCTTTACCAAGGCGGGCCAAGGGTGACCGACGATCTCCTTTCCACCAGGCGCACCGCAAACCCAGAGAACGCGTGACGAGTGCCGCCTCGTTAAGCTGGCGGGCAAGGGCGGAGACGGGAAAGGCGACCGGCACGAGGCGGTGGGGACGCGCCACGTCGGCGCGGCGTCGGAGGCGCGATGAGTGAGGAGCGGTCGTTCGAGCCGGTCAGCGACGGCCCGCGGGTGATCGTGGTCGGCGTCGACGGCTCGGAGACCTCGCTGCGCGCCGGCGCCTACGCCTGGGGGCAGGCCAGGCGGAACGGCGCGCGGTTGATCCTGGTGCAGGTCACGCCGATGACCGCGATCTCCACGCTCACCGCCGGAGGCGCGGCGATCATGCGCGAGACCGCCGAGGAGCTCGCCGAAGAGCTGCGGGCCGAGCTGCGCCGGACCTCCGAGCAGATCCCCGGCGTCCGGTACGAGGTGGTCCTTGAGCACGGGGACGCGGCCGCCGTGCTGGCACGGATCGCCGACGAGGTCAAGGCCGACGCCGTGGTGGTCGGCGCGTCCGCCAAGGCGGGGCACCGGTTCGTCGGCTCGGTCGCGATCCGGCTGGTCCGCGCCGGGCGCTGGCCGGTCACCGTCGTCCCCTGAAGGTCAGCGGTTGCGGTATCGGCGGCGGCGCTGCGGCGGTGGCTCCGGCCATTGGAGGCAGGCGTTGGCGACCGCGCCCAGCAGCACGATGGCCGCCGTGCCCCCCGCGAGGTCGAGCCCGGCCGTCGCCAGCGCGACGTCCGGTGGAATCCGCAGGCTCAGCGGCAACAGCGTCGCCAGCGACACGGCCGCGGCTCCGACCCATGCGAAGGTCTTCACCGGAGTCTCGGCGACGACCAGTAGGACGTGCAGCAAGGCCGTGGCCTGCAAGACGGCGGCCGCCCCGCACAGGGCCGTGGTGAACGCGGCCGTCATGGTCGGGATGTCGTCCGGGATGAAGGCCGGGGCCTCGATGCCGAACAACCCCCTCAGCAGGCCCACGCCACCCAGCATGAGCGCGGCGACCGTCAGGGCGGCGCCGAACCCGCAAGCCCATAGGCGCGTCACCCGCACCTGAGGCCGCTCCGACATGGCCTCGTGCAGGCGCACGAACTCCTGGTATCGCGACATCGACGCCACGGCGGGGCCGCGCACCGAAGACCGGCAGCGGAACGTCCGTTCCAGCGGCATCCGGCGCGATCCCCGGCGCCCGCGGCGGCGTTCCGGCGGACCGTGGAAAAAGGGCTCGAACGGCGTCTCCCCCATGCCGGAGTAGCTACCCGGTCCCAATGGCGGGACTCCAGGTCAGATCAGATGTTTTGTGGACTTTTACGGGACGCCCGCCGCGTAGGGCGGTTCCGGCTCCCTGTCCGCCTGCGCCCCGTTCGGCTGCGCCTGCGCCCCGTAGGCTTGGGCGACCGCACGCAGAGCCCATCGCATCCGCGGCAGGTAGATCTCCGGATGGTCGCCCGCCTCCTGGGCCACGCAGGCCATGCGGTTTCCGGTCCCCGCGGCGAGTTCCGCCTCCACCACGGCCCTGACCTCCCCGGCGCTGGGACACCGGGACGCCTGGAGCCGGGAGGCGAACAGGGCGCTCGCCCGTTCGGGCACGGTCGGATCGCTCATCGTCGCGCGCCTTCCCCTCCGGGCGGGGCACCCCCGTTGCGGACGCCGGTTCCCCCGCCCTGCGTTCACATTGTCCCCAGGAACGATCCCTAGATATCGGGGAAAACCCTGACAAGAGGGATACCGTCTGGCGGCCGTCCTGCCACACCTGAGTAACGTTGCGGACGGTCGTCACCACCGATCCCGGGAGCGAGCATGAACGGCGCCGAGCGTGAGTTCACCGTGGAGGAGGCGCGCGCCATGATCCCCGAGGTGCGCGAGCACGCGGCCGAGATCGTCCGGCTGCGCGCCGACCTCGCGGAGCTCACCCTCGACCTGCGGGTGCGCGGCACCTCGGAACGCGGCGGGATCCCGGAGGTCAAGGCCACCGAGGCGCGGCTGGACGAGGAGATCGCCTGGTTCACCGAGCGGGGCATCGAGGTCAAGGGGCTGACCCCGTTCCTCATCGACTTCCCGTCGGTCCTGGACGGCCGCTCGGTCCGCCTGTGCTGGCTGGAGGGCGACACGGAACTGGCCTGGTACCACCGCACCGACCTGGGCTTCGCCGGACGCCGTCCACTCCCCTGACATGGTCAGGGGATCCCGGAAGCGCCCCGCCCCGGGATCCCCTGGGTCCGTCCCGCGCCGGCGATGACCGGCGCGGCGGCTCGTGCTAGACCTGCCCGGCCTTCTCCAGCGCCTCGCAGCAGGTGCCCGTGATCATGCGGGTCACCACGTACGGGTCCACGTTGGCGTTGGGACGGCGGTCCTCGATGTAGCCCTTCTTCTCCAGCTCCACCTGCCACGGGATCCGCACCGACGCGCCGCGGTTGGAGACGCCGTAGCTGAACTCGCTCCACGGGGCGGTCTCGTGCATCCCGGTCAGGCGGCGCTCGATGTCGGCGCCATAGGCGGCCACGTGGTCCTGCGCCTTCGCGGCCAGCGCCTCGCAGGCGGTGATGATCGCGTCGTAGCTCTCGCGCATCGCCTTGGTGGAGAAGTTGGTGTGCGCGCCGGCGCCGTTCCAGTCGCCCTCCACCGGCTTGGGGTCGAGGGTCGCGGCGACGTCGTACTCCTCGGCGATCCGGTACAGCAGCCAGCGCGCCGTCCACAGGTGGTCGGCGACCTCCAGCGGCCCCGCCGGGCCGATCTGGAACTCCCATTGGCCGGGCATGACCTCGGCGTTGATGCCGGAGACCTTCAGGCCCGCCTCCAGGCAGGCGTCCAGGTGCCGCTCCACGATCTCGCGGCCGAACACCTCGTCGGCGCCCACACCGCAGTAGTAGAAGCCCTGCGGGGCGGGGAAGCCGCGCTCGGGGAAGCCGAGCGGGCGGCCCGCCTTGAAGAAGGTGTACTCCTGCTCGATGCCGTACCAGGAGTCCTGCGCCGCGTACCGCTCGGCGACCGGACGCAGCTTCGCCCGCGTGTTGGTCGGGTGCGGGGTGCCGTCCACCAGGAAGACCTCGCAGAGCACCAGCTTGGCGTCGCCGCCGCGGATCGGGTCCGGGCAGATGAAGACCGGCTTGAGCACACAGTCCGAATTGTCGCCCGGCGCCTGGTTGGTGCTGGAGCCGTCGAAGCCCCAGTCCCCCGGCTCGGCGCCGTCGGCAAGGATCTTGGTCTTGGAACGGAGCCTGGCGGTGGGCTCGGTGCCGTCGATCCAGATGTACTCGGCCTTATAGCTCAACGTCAGGTCCCTTTCCTCGAAGATCGGCCGCTATGAGCGTTCCAATCAGGCATTTCGGACCTGTTGCCCTTGTGTGAACGGCACGTTACATAACCCCTGACCAGCCGAAATACCGGCGAGACCCCGGTCACACCGTACGGCGACGAGTTCTCGGGGCGGCACGCAACTGGACGGAACGCGCCTGGCCTTCCTCGTCGGCACCACCCTCTCCCTCACCATGATCGCCATAGCCGCCCTCCTCCCCTCCCGCCCAGAGACCACCGACGAGCCACACCCCCTCCCCGACCCCCTGGAGCCCACCCCCGCCGTCCTCGAACCGGCCCACTGAAGAACAAGCAGTCCCATAACACGACGACCCGGTTTCCATGATCGGAAACCGGGTCGTCGACCAGTGGGCGCGGACGGTTTCGAACCGCCGACTCCTCGCTTGTAAGGCGAGTGCTCTACCCCTGAGCTACGCGCCCGTCTTGACCGGGAAAGCGTACCCGGTTCGTGGGTGGGTGCGCGAAGCGGTTACGGGTGCGGGGATCAGGACTGGGTCGAGTCGGGGCCGTCCTGTTCGGCCAGGAAGCGTTCGAACTGGGCGGCGAGTTCCTCGGCGGTCGGCATGTCCTGGGACTCGGCCAGGAGGCTCTCGCGTTCGGCGGCGCCGGCGAAGGCGTCGTACTGCTGTTCCAGGGCGCGGACGACCTTCTCGACCTCCTCGTTGCCGGAGACCTGTTCGGCGATCTCCGCGTCGGTCTTGGCGGAGGCGTCGCGCAGGGCGGCGGTGGGCAGGACGAGGCCGGTGGCGTTGACGACGGCGTCCAGGGCGGCGAGGGCGGCGGCCGGGTAGGCGGACTGCGACAGGTAGTGGGGGACGTGGACGGCGAAGCCGATCGCGTCGTGGCCGGACTCGCCGAGCCTCAGTTCGAGCAGGGCCGCGGCGCTGCCGGGGACCTGCACCTTGTCGAACCAGGAGTTCTTGGTGACCAGCTCGGGCCGGGTGGCGTGCGAGGTCATGCCGACCGGGCGGGTGTGCGGCACGCCCATCGGGATCCCGTGGAAGCCGACGACCAGGCTGACGTCCAGCCGCTTGACCAGGGTGCGGACGGCCGCGGCGAAGCCCTCCCAGAGCCGGTCGGGCTCGGGGCCGGTGAGCATCAGGAACGGGCTGCCGGCCTCGTCCCGCAGCAGGTGGACGACCAGTTCGGGGGCGTCGTAGGAGGCCCAGTGGTCGCGGTCGTAGGTCATCAGCGGGCGGCGGGCCCGGTAGTCGATCAGTGAGTCCACGTCGAAGCGGGCCACGACGCGATGTTCCAGGGAGTCCAGCAGGTGCTCGCGGACGAGCCGGGCGGTGGCGCCCGCGTCCACGAAGCCGTCGAGGCTGTGCAGCAGTACCGGCCCCGCCAGCGGGGGCAGGTCCGGGTCCAGCTCGTACAGATCCTCAGGGTTCAGCACCGTCTCCCCCACATCGTCAAGTAGGCAGTCTCCAGACTAAAGCCTCTGTTCTGCCTTCCGATTCCCATGTGGGCGGCGAACGGGGGTTCAGTGGGCGAAGACCCGGCTGTGCTGGAAATCCTCGGGGTGCAGGGTGATCAGGTCTTCCCTGGTCACCTCGCCGCCCCGGGCCATCAGGCGCTCGGCGTGGCGGAGGCGGGCGCGTTCGATGGCGTTGCGGACGGACCGGGCGTTGGCGAAGCGGGGCCGTGCCCGGCGCCGTTCGAGGTAGTCACGGAAGACGGGTTCCGTCTCGGGCGCGAGGCGGTAGCCGTCACGGGACATCATCAGGCGGCCGATCTCCTCCAGCTCGCCGGGCTCGTAGTCGGGGAAGTCGATGTGGTGGGCGATGCGGGAGCTCATGCCGGGGTTGGACGAGAAGAAGGCGTCCATCCGGTCCTTGTATCCGGCCAGGACGACCACCAGGTCGTCCCGGCGGTTCTCCATGACCTGGAGCAGGATCTCGATGGCCTCCTGCCCGTAGTCGCGCTCGTTCTCGGCCCGGTACAGGTAGTACGCCTCGTCGATGAACAGGACGCCGCCCATGGCCCGTTTGAGGACCTCCTTGGTCTTGGGAGCGGTGTGGCCGACGTACTGGCCGACCAGGTCGTCGCGGGTGACGGCGACCAGGTGGCCCTGGCGGATGTGGCCGAGGCGGTGGAGGAGTTCGGCGAGCCTGGTGGCGACCGTGGTCTTGCCCGTCCCGGGGCCGCCGGTGAAGCACATGTGCAGGTTCGGCCGTCTCGAATCGATGCCGAAGCGGGCGCGGGCACGGTCGACCAGGAGGAGGGCCGCGATCTCGCGGATCCTGGTCTTGACCGGGTGCAGGCCGACCAGCTCGGTGTCCAGGGCGTCCAGGACCTCGTCGATGCGCGAGTCGGCGCGTTCCCTTCCCAGGTCGATCCGGGCGCCGGGGGGAAGCGGCGCCGGGGTCTCCACCGCCTCGGCCGCGGGGCCCGGCAACGGCTCCGCCACAGCGGGGACGGACCCGTTGCCGGACGGCCGCATGCCGAATCCGGGGCGTTCGCTCATCGGTCGCGGTCACCTTGCGGACGGTCGAGGGCGTACGGGTGGAGGCGGAAGCGGAGACGACGGTCGGAGGTCTCCTCGCGATCCAGCCGGAAGCCGGGCTCCTCGGCCGGGCGCTGGACGATGAACGACAGCGCCGTGGTCTGCCTGCCGTAGCTCGCGTCGTAGGCGTTCAACCGGATGTAGTGGTCCGGGTAGGCCCTCCGGCACTCGTTCAGCTCGTACAGGACGCCCGCGGGGTCGGTGAGGTCGAACATCGGCAGTCCCCACATCTCCCAGTACGAGTTGCGCGGATGCGGGTCGTCGGTGAACTCGATCGAGCACGGCCAGCCCTTGCCGAGGGCGTAGGCGACCTGCGCGGCGATCTCCTCGTCGGTGAGGTCGGGCAGGTAGGAGAAGGTCCCTTGGGTGATCCGCATCAGCTGCTCACAGGGGTCTCGACGACGTCCGGCGTGTCGGTGGACTCGTAGGTGAAGGTGATGTCGCCCCAGGTGGAGAGGGCCACGTCCAGCTCGCGGCTGTGCTTGGCGGCGGCCCGCAGGATGTCGGGGCCCTCGGCGAGGAAGTCGCGGCCCTCGTTCCGCGCCTTGATCATGGCCTCCAGCGCGACCCGGTTGGCGGTGGCGCCCGCCGCGATCCCCATGGGATGGCCGATGGTGCCGCCGCCGAACTGGAGGACCACGTCCTCGTCCAGGTAGTGCAGGAGCTGGTGCATCTGGCCGGCGTGGATGCCGCCGGACGCGACCGGCATGCAGCCGGGCAGGGACGCCCATTCCTGGTCGAAGTACAGCCCCTTCACCGGATCGGCGGCGATCTTGTCGAGCCGGAGCGTGTCGTAGAAGCCGGCGACGCTGTTGGGGTCGCCCTCCAGCTTGCCGACGACCGTCCCGGCGTGGATGTGGTCCACCCCGGCCAGCCGCATCCACTTGGCGATCACCCGGAAGCTGACCCCGTGGTTCTTCTGCCGCGTGTACGTGGAGTGCCCCGCGCGGTGCAGGTGCAGCAGCACGCCGTTGGCCCGTGCCCAGCGCGCCATGGACTGGATCGCCGTGTATCCGACCGTCAGGTCGATCATCACGATGACGCTGCCGAGCTCTTTGGCCAGTTCGGCCCGCTCGTACATCGCCTCCATCGTGCCGGCGGTCACGTTGAGGTAGTGGCCCTTGATCTCGCCGGTGGCGGCCTGTGCCTTGTTGACGGCCTCCATGCAGTACAGGAAGCGGTCGCGCCAGCGCATGAACGGCTGGGAGTTGATGTTCTCGTCGTCCTTGGTGAAGTCCAGGCCGCCGCGCAGCGCCTCGTACACGACGCGCCCGTAGTTGCGGGCCGACAGCCCCAGTTTCGGCTTGACCGTGGCGCCGAGCAGGGGGCGCCCGAACTTCCCCAGGTACTCGCGTTCCATCACGATCCCGTGCGCGGGGCCCTGGAACGTCTTCACGTAGTGCGGCGGGATGCGCATGTCCTCCAGCCGCAGCGCCTTGAGGGCCTTGAACCCGAACACGTTGCCGATGATCGACGAGGTCAGGTTCGCGATCGACCCCTCCTCGAACAGGTCGAGGTCGTAGGCGATGGAGGCGATGAACTGGTCGTCCTGCCCCGGGACGGGGTCCACGCGGTAGCACTTGGCCTGGTAGTTCTCGTACGAGGTGAGCCGGTCGGTCCACACCACCGTCCAGGTGGCGGTGGAGGACTCGCCCGCCACGGCCGCGCCCGCCTCCTCCGGCGGGACGCCCGGCTGCGGGGTGATCCGGAAGGCGGCCAGGATGTCGCTGTCCTTCGGCTGGTAGTCCGGGCGCCAGTAGCCCATCTCCGCGTACGGGATCACTCCCGCCGCCCATCTGCCCGCGCTCATGGTCCCCTCCGTCCTCTCGACGCTTCCAGCGTGCCGGGCGGATACTTTCCATGTCCATCAAGTGTTCGGCGCCTATAATCAAGTAACCGCTCAAGAATCGGGCACCATGACCGAGGCACGACTCCGCACCTTCACCGCCCTCGCCGACACCGGTTCGGTACGGGAGGCGGCCCGCCGTCTCTACGTCACCGAGTCCGCGGTCTCGGCGTCGGTGACCGCGCTCGCCCGCGAGCTGGGCGTCACCCTCGTCCAGAAGGAAGGCCGCGGCCTGCGCCTGACACCCGCAGGAACCGTCTACGCCGCGTACGCCCGGCAGGTCCTGGGCCTGCTCGAACAGGGGCGCGCCGCGGCGCGCGGCGCGGCCGACCCCGCCCGTGGGACGCTCCGCCTGGCCGCCGTCACCACCGCCGCCGATCAGGTGCTCCCCGAACTGCTGGCCGCGTTCCGGGCCCGCTTCCCCCACGTGGAGCTGGCCTTGGAGGTGGGCCCGAGCCGCCAGGTCTGGGGCAGCCTCGCCGCCCACAAGGCCGACCTCGTCCTGGCGGGACGCCCGCCTGCGGGCTCGGCGACCACGGTCCTGGCCCGCCGACCCAACGAGCTCGTGGTCGTGGGCTCACCCGCCCTGGCGGAAGGCTTCTCCCTGGCCACGACCCCGTGGGTGATGCGCGAGCCGGGATCGGGCGTCCGCGCGACGGCCGAGACCTACCTCGCTGAACGGGACGCGACCCCGCCGAGCCTGGTCCTGGGCTCGAACGGCGCCGTCATCGCGGGCGCCGCCGCCGGGCTGGGCGTGACGCTGGTCTCCCGGGACGCGATCGGCACCGAACTCGCCACCGGCCGCCTGGTCATCGTGGACGCGCCCGGAACGCCCCTCGACCGGCCCTGGCACGCGGTGTCCGGCGCGACCCCCACGCCCACCACGCTGCTGTTCGTCGAGCACCTGCTGGGCGCCCCCGGCTGGACCGCTCCACGCGCCTAACCGGACGCGAGCCAGACGGCCACCGAGAGCAGCGCCAGGCTGGCCGCGACCATGAACAGCCCGGTCCGGCTCCACACCTTGGGCGGCGCGACCCGCGCCCACCCGACCACCAGCAACGCCGCGACGTCCAGCGACACCGCCACCACGCCCATGCTCCACCCCCGATGACCGGAAGTCTACGCGGGCTCCGGCTTGAGTCTCCGGCCGCCGGAAGGCTCACACTCATCGGCATGACCGACCCCGACGTCGCCCTCACCATCGGCCAGTTCTCGCGGCGGACCGGGCTGCCGGTACGCACGATCCGCCACTGGTCGGACGTCGGAGTGCTGCCGCCCGCGGGGCGCAGCGAGGGCGGTCACCGCCTGTACGACGCGGAGTCCGTGGCACGGGCCGAGCTGATCAGCACGCTGCGCGAACTGGGCCTCGGGCGCCTTCCTGTGGTTCGCCAAGAAGGTCACGGGCATGGTGGGTCCGGCGAGGGAGGCCGGGGTCGCCCCCGGATCACCGCAGGCCGCGGAGGTCGTCGACCGGCTGCTGGGCCCTTCCGCCGACCGCGAGGCGGTCCTGGAGCGGCTGGAGGCGTCGTCGGCACCGGCGATGGAGCGGTACTGGCGGCTCCTGGCCATCGTCGCCGGGAAGCCCGTGCCACCCTCGCGTTCCGCCGACTTCGCCTGGCTCGCCGAGGCCCTGCGCCAGGCGCGCCGCTGACGCGCCCCTGACGCGCCGCTGAAAGGCACGGCTCCGGCTTCCCCTAGAATCCGGTTCGAGTCCATCGAGAGGGCCGAGAGTGAGTGCCGACCGTCCGTACGACATCGTGCTGTTCGGGGCCACCGGGTTCACGGGCGGCCTGACCGCCGACTACCTCGCCCTGCACGCGCCCCCGGGCACCCGCTGGGCGCTGGCGGGACGCAATCCGGCGAAGCTGGAGGCGACCCGCCGGCGGCTCGCCGCCGCCGAGCCCGCGCTGAAGGACCTGCCGCTGCTGCACGCCGACAGCACCGACGTCGCGTCCCTGGAGGACGTCGCACGCGCGTCCAGGGTGGTCGTGAGCACCGTCGGGCCGTACGTCAGGTACGGCGAGCCGCTGGTGGCCGCGTGCGCGCAGGCGGGCACCGACTACCTGGACCTGACCGGCGAGCCCACGTTCGTCGACCGGATGTACGTCAAGTACCACGCGGAGGCGGTGCGGAGCGGGGCCAGGCTCGTGCACGCGTGCGGGTTCGACTCCATCCCCTCCGACCTGGGCACCCTGTTCACCGTCCAGAAGCTGCCGGAAGGCGTGCCGCTGCGCGTGGAATGCTTCATGCGGCTGAGCGCCAGTTTCTCCGGAGGGACGGCGCATTCGGCGCTCGCCATCGTCTCCGACCTGCGCGAGATGGCGCGGGCCGAGCGGGAGCGGCGGGAGGTCGAACCCCGGCCGGAGAACCGCCGCATACACCTCGCGCGGCGTCCCAGGCCCCGCACGCGGGTGAAGGGCTGGACGCTGCCGATGAGCACGCTGGACCCGCAGGTGGTGGCCCGCTCCGCCGCGGCGCTGGACCGCTACGGCCCCGACTTCACCTACGGGCAGTACCTGGCGACGCGGCGGCTGGCGTCCGCCGCGGGCCTGGCCGCCGGCGTCGGCGTCGCCGCCACCCTGGCGCAGCTTCCGCCCACCCGCGCGCTGCTGGAACGCCTGGCCACCGCGCCCGGCGAGGGTCCTTCGGCGGAACAGCGCGAACGCAGCTGGTTCCGCGCGACGTTCGTCGGCGAGGGCGGCGGCGAGAGCGTCGTGACCGAGGTCGCGGGCGGCGACCCCGGATACGGCGAGACCGCGAAGATGCTGGCCGAGTCGGCGCTGTGCATGGCCCACGACGACCTGCCCGAGACCGCGGGCCAGCTCACCACCGCCACCGCCATGGGCGACGCCCTCATCGGACGGCTCCAGCGCGCCGGGATCACCTTCCGGGAGATCGTTCCGCCGGAGCCGGGCGCCTAGCCGAAGGAACGGGCACCACCGCCTCGACGGTCGTCCCGACGCCCGGACGGCTGCTCACGGTGACCCGGCCGCCCAGCAGCTCGGCGCGCTCGGCCATGCCCCGCAGCCCGTAGGAGTCGGGGCGGCGCCCCTGGGTCCGGGTGAAGCCCACGCCGTCGTCCCGCACCACCAGCCGCACCCGGTCGTGGGCGTGTTCGAGGAGGACGTCGACGAACGAGGCGGACGCGTGCCGCACGCAGTTCCCGACCGCCTCCTGCGCGATCCGGTACAGCGCCGTCTGGACGTGGTCGGGCAGCGCCTCCTCCAGCTCCCCGGTCACGGCGACCGTGACGTCCAGGTCCCCGCCGCGTCCGCCGACCTCGCGGGCGAGCGTGGCCAGCGCCGCCGACAGGCCCAGGTCGTCCAGGACGGGCGGGCGCAGACCGCCGATCGCCGCGCGGGTCTCGGCCGCGGCCAGCTCGCACAGCCGCCGCGCCTGCCGGATCTGCTCCCGCGCCTCCGGGTGGTGGTCGGGCAGCGCGCCGTCCGCCGCCGACAGGTGGAAGCCGAGCCCGGCCAGCCGCTGCGCGATGCCGTCGTGGATCTCCCTGCTGAGCCGGGACCGCTCCGCCTCCTGCACCTCGACGGCCCGCTCGGCGAACCGCTCGGCGGCGCGCTCGCGTTCCCGCGCGGCGCGCAGCCGGCGGCACGAGCACAGCACCGGCGCGAACAGGTCCGCCAGCGCGGTGACCAGGGCGACGTCCCGCGGGTCGCAGGGGCCCGCCGACCGCACGTCCAGCACCGCGATCGTCTGCCGCCCGTCGCGGACCGGCACCGCCACGCCGCGGCCGTCGGCGTGCTCGCGCGGGCGCCCGTGCGCGGCGACCCAGCCCGCGTCCCCCTCCCCCAGCGGGACGGGCGGCCCGGCCGAGCGGGTCAGCGCCCGCTCGTCGCCGTCCAGGACGTACACCTCGCAGGACACCAGGTCCCGTGCCGAGCCGACGACCAGCCCGGCGATCTCGTCGGCCATGCCCGGAAGCTCCCGGTCCGAGCAGGCCACCGCCACGATCCGTACCAGCAGCTCCCGGTCCATGAGCCGCACCGGCAGGCGCACCTCGCCGGGAGAAGGGCGCGTGGTCACCGGAACAGCCCCTCGCGGAGGGCGACGGCCACGGCCGCGGACCGGTCGGTGACCTCCAGCTTCCGGTACAGCGCCCGCAGGTGGCTCTTCACCGTCTCCTCGCTGAGCACGAGCCGGGCCGCGATCGCCTTGTTGGACAGCCCGCCGACCAGCAGCGACAGCACCTCGCTCTCACGCTGGGTGATGCCCCGTCCCGCGCCCGGCCAGAACTCGCCGCGGGTCAGCCGGGCCGCGGTCGCCGCCATCCGCCCGGCCAGGGTCGGATCGACCACGGTCTCCCCCCGCGTGACCTCCTCCAGCCGCCGCACCAGCTCGGCCCCGTCCACCCGTTTGAGCAGGTAGCCGCCCGCACCGGCGCGCAGGGCCTCGAAGACGTACTGCTCGTCGTCGTACACCGTCAGGAACACCACCCGCGACTCCGGCACCCGAGCCGTGATCACGCGGCACAGGTCGAGGCCGCTCTCGGGACCGAGCCGCACGTCCAGCAGCACCACGTCCGGGCGCAGCGCCGTCACCAGCCGCGTCGCCTCGGCGCCCGTGCCCGCCTGCCCCACGACGCGCACGCGCCCCGCGAAGCCGGCCAGCATCGCCTGCAACCCGGCAAGGATCATCTCGTGGTCGTCGACGACGACCACGCGCACAGGGGCTCCCACCCAGGCACGATAACAATCGCAAACTACCGGTGAGTAGGTCGGGTCGCCGCCCGTCTCCCCCGGATCACCCCCGATCTCCCCTGATCGGGGGACGCATCCCCGGAACGGCCGTCCTACCGTCGTCCCGGACAACCGAAGACCGCCGGGACGGAGGACTCGGATGCCCCATCGGATCGTGCACATGCTCCGGGCGCGGGGATCGGCGCGGCGCCCCGTCATGCTCGCCATCGCCGGCGACAGCGCGGCGGGCAAGACCACCCTGACCCGGGGCCTCGTACGGTGCCTCGGCGCGGACCGGATGACGGCCGTGTGCGTGGACGACTACCACCGCTACGACCGCGCGGAACGCAAGGGCAAGCCGTTCACCGCACTCCACCCCGACTGCAACCACATCGACATCATGGAGCAGCACCTGCAACTGCTGTCGATGGGCGAGCCGATCCTCAAGCCGGTGTACGACCACGCCACCGGCGAGCTGGTCCGGCCCGAGCTGGTGGAACCCCGCGACTTCGTCATCGTCGAGGGCCTGCTGCCCCTGCACACCCGCCTCTCCCGGGCCTGCTTCGACATCACCGTCTACCTGGACCCGCCCGAGCCGCTGCGGCACGGCTGGAAGATCCGCCGCGACTGCGAGAAGCGCGGCTACACGCCGGAACAGGTCAAGGCCGAGCTGGACCAGCGGGAACCGGACAGCGCCGCCTACATCCGCCCGCAGCGGCGCTGGGCCGACATCGTCGTCAGGTTCGCGCCCGTCGAGGGACGGCACGACCCGCCCGGGACCCCGCTGTCGGCCGAACTGCTGCTACGCCCCACCATCGACCACCCCGACCTGGGCGCGGTCGTCGGCGAACCGGGCGGGGAGACCGCGATGCACCTGCGCCTGCACCGCGACACCGACGGCCGTCCCGTGGACGCCCTCCACGTCCACGGCTACGTGTCCCCCGAGGAATCGCAGGTCGTGAAGAAGGCCATCTGGGAGCGTCTGGGCTCCCACGCCGGCGACGGCGCCCTCAACCCCGAGGCGCTGGGGCGGCTCGGTGAGCACGGCACCAGCGATCCCCTGGCCATCACCCAGCTTCTCCTGCTGTACCACCTCTTGGACGCCGACCGCCGCCAGGCTGCCTGAGCCCGCGCGGTCACCGGGATCCGGGGAGGCCGGCCGTCAGGAGCCGGGCGGCTTGCCGAAGAAGCGGCTCAGCGCCGCCGCGACCTCCTCGGACAGGCCGGTGTCGGACGGAGGGGCCCCTGAACGCACCAGGTCGGCCGGGCGGCCCTCGTCACCCTCGTCCCGCACCGCCTCCCGGGTGTGGCCGCAGTCGCGGCACTCGATCTCGCCCAGCCGGCAGCCCAGCGCCAGCGAGCCGCACGCGACGCAGCGGTCGAGGAGCGCCGCCGTCTCGGGGACCTGCCGGCAGTCGGGGCAGATCAGAACCTGCCGGTCGGCGCGGACCCCGCGCTTCCACGGGCTCGCGCCGCGGACGGGGTCGGTCTGCCGCGCCCCGCATCGGAAGCAGGGCATCACACCTCCCACGGTGCATGGGCCACGCTGGCCGGGCCGGGACCGCGCGACGAGCGGCCCCGGCCCGCGGGCTCACAACTCGGCGAGCGCCTTGCGGTACTCGTCGAGGTCGCGCGCGTCCGGGACGGCGTTGACCACCTTCCACCGGACGGTGCCCTCGGTGTCGATGATGAAGGTGCCGCGCAGCGCGACCCCCCGCTCCTCGTCGAAGACCCCGTACCGCTGCGCCGTGCCGCCGTGCGGCCAGAAGTCCGACAGCAAGGGGAACTGGTACTTCTCCTGGTCCGCCCAGGCCCGGAGCGTGAACACCGAGTCGACGGAGACGGCCAGCACCTGGACGTCGTCCGCGCCCCCGGCCTTGGTCGCCGCCCCTAGGGTGGGCAGTTCGTCGCGGATCGCGCAGAGCTCACCCGTGCACACGCCGCTGAACGCCAGCGGGTAGAACACCAGGACGACGTTCTTGGCGCCGCGGAAGTCCGCGAGCTTCACCGGCGTCCCGTGCTGGTCCTTCAGTTCGAAGTCCGGCGCGACGTCGCCTACCTCAACCGCCAATGCCTCTCCTTGAAACCGGGCGTAGCCCCGGGGGTCTGGGCAGCGCCCCCGCGGGCGACGCTGTTCGGTCCCCGCCGCGAGCGGGGCGAACGTTCACCCCCCACGGCCGTGGGGGGCGGGCGCCGACCGGCGCCACAGCGGCCAGTCTGCCACCTCGTCCCGTCGCCGCGGCGGGCGCGTGCCGGTTACGGGACGGCCGAGGGCGTGCCTCCGGCCGCGGCCCGCCCGGTGCCCGGCGCGAGCCCCGCTCCCGGCACGAGGGCGCGCCGGTGGCCTACCGGACGCGCCCGGACGGGACTACTTGCGGACCTTCGGGGCGACCAGGCGGGTGCCCGACCATTCCCGGGCGGCGCTGACGCTGCTGGTCTGGGCCAGCCCGGCGGTACGGGCCGCCTCCCCGATATCGCTGGGCTCCACATGGCCCTCCCGCCCGGCCTTGGGCGTCAGCAACCAGATGTGGCCGCCACCGGTCAGGGGCACCATCGCGTTGGTGAGTTCGTCGAAGAGGTCGCCGTCGTCCTCGCGCCACCACAGCAGCACGACGTCGACCACATCCTCGTAATCCTCATCGACGAGCTCGTTCCCCGTGACGGACTCGACGGATTCGCGCAGTTCCTCGTCGACGTCGTCATCGAAGCCGATCTCCTGCACCACCTGGCCCGGCTTGAGGCCGAGCCGTTCGGCCAGGCTGCGCTCAGACTGCGCCTGACCAGCGGTCGCGCTCACGAAAGTCCTCCCATGGTCGGTAGCCCGTCGGATGCGGTTCCGGGCCGCCGGCGGGACGTCCCGGACACGCAGGTTCGTGTTTTGCGGGACAGTCCACACAAGTAAGTGGCCCCAGCGCAAGTGTCTTCACGGCTTTTGGTGGCCTCATGGGCCCTGAAACGGTCCTGGCGGTCACTGCGCACACGTCGAGCGTAACAATGCGCGCTCATCCCGCAAGAAACGTCAACCGTACCTGACGATCGGGATTGTCGATATTCAGATCGACCAAAGCCACCGATTGCCAGGTTCCCAGCGCCAGCCGCCCGCCCACCACGGGCAGCGTCGCGTACGGCGGCACCAGCGCCGGCAGCACGTGGGCGCGGCCGTGGCCGCGCGAGCCGTGGGCGTGGCGCCACCGGTCGTCGGGGGGCAGCAGGTCACGCAGCGTGGCCAGCAGGTCGTCGTCGCTGCCCGAGCCCAGTTCGATCAGCGCGATGCCGGCGGTGGCGTGCGGGACGAACACGTGCAGCAGCCCGTCCCCGCCGGCCGAGGAGGCGAAGCTCTCGCACTCGGAGGTGATGTCGTGGACGACCTCCCGGCTCCCGGTGGTCACTCGGACAACGGTGCTCTTCATACTTCCGAGGTCTACCCCATCGGGGATCGCGGATTCACGCCCTTCCGCCGGGCGCGGCCGGCCCTGCCGTGCCGGGCGTTCCCCGCGGAACGCTCCATGGACGCGCGGCACTCCATGGGCCGGCGGCCCGGCGGCTCCGGCGGCCCCCACGCGGGGCCCGGCGGGTCAGGAGTCGGCGCGGGAGCCCTGCGCGGAGGCCGGGGCCTCCACGACGGCGTCCGGGCCGGGGAACACCATGCCGGTGTGCCCGTCGTCGAAGCGGACCACGTACGGCGGTCCGCCGTCACGGCCGCGCACCTCGACGATCTCTCCGGACCTGTCGGGCGCGCCCACCGTGTTGCCGTGGACGTGCAGACGATCTCCGACCGATGCGTTCATCATTCCCCCAGGCGCGCGCGTGGCCGCGGCTGACCGTCCGCGGCCGTCCGGGTGATTCTGTTCGCCTTCTACCTTCGTACGAGTTGACTGCTCGGCCAAGGGGGGTTCCAAACCCGGATGGAATGCCCGGCCCGCGTCCCCGCACGGAACGCTCCGGGCACGCTTGCACCCCCTGTGACCGGGGAGAATGGTTACTGGTTGGTAGAGATGCGTTAGCCGTCATAAACGGCGACGATGGGGATCACGTACCACCACGACGGCCAACGGTCGTGCGGGACCGCCGCCGGCTCACCGGGCGGGCGACGGTCTCACCAGGAGAGAACGGTAAGCGCAGAGGGGACCCCGTGGCTTCCGGACGTCAACGCTATTCGATCATCAGTGACGGCCTGCCCAGCCAGCTTCCGGACATCAATCCGGACGAGACCCGGGAATGGCTGGAGTCGCTGGACACGGTGATCAAGACCGAGGGCCGCAGCCGGGCCCGCTACGTGATGCTCCGGCTCCTCGAACGGGCCCGCGAGCAGCAGGTCGGCGTGCCCGGCCTGCGCAGCACGGACTACATCAACACCATCCCGCCGGAGAAGGAGCCCTGGTTCCCCGGCGACGAGCACATCGAACGCCGGATCCGCGCCTACATCCGCTGGAACGCGGCGATCATGGTGTCCCGGGCCAACCGCCCCGAGCTGGGGGTCGGCGGCCACATCGCCACCTACGCCTCCGCCGCCTCCCTGTACGAGGTCGGCTTCAACCACTTCTTCCGCGGCAAGGACCACGGCGAGTCCGGCGACCAGGTCTTCATCCAGGGCCACGCGGCACCGGGCATCTACGCCCGCGCGTACCTGGAGGGCAGGCTCCCGCAGGAGAAGCTCGACGGCTTCCGGCAGGAGATATCGCACCCGGGCGGCGGCCTCTCGTCCTACCCGCACCCGCGGCTGATGCCGGACTTCTGGGAGTTCCCCACCGTCTCGATGGGGCTCACCGCGATCAACTCGGTCTACCAGGCCCGGTTCAACCGCTACCTCTACAACCGCAAGATCAAGGACACCTCGCGCTCGCACGTCTGGGCGTTCCTGGGCGACGGCGAGATGGCCGAACCCGAGTCGCTCGGCGCCATCGGCCTGGCCGCCCGCGAGGAACTCGACAACCTCACCTTCGTGGTGAACTGCAACCTCCAGCAGCTCGACGGCCCCGTCCGCGGCAACGGCAAGATCATCCAGGAGCTGGAGTCGTTCTTCCGCGGCGCCGGCTGGAACGTGATCAAGGTGGTGTGGGGCCGCGACTGGGACCCGCTGCTCGCCCAGGACGCCGACGGCGTCCTGGTCAACAAGATGAACACCACGCCCGACGGGCAGTTCCAGACCTACACCGTGGAATCCGGCGCCTACATCCGCGACCACTTCTTCGGCGACGACCCGCGGCTTCGCAAGATGGTCGAGCACCTCAGCGACGACGACCTGCGCAAGCTGTCGCGCGGCGGGCACGACTACCGCAAGGTGTACGCGGCGTTCAAGGCCGCCCGCGAGCACGTCGGCCAGCCCACCGTCATCCTCGCCCACACGATCAAGGGCTGGACGCTCGGCCCCGACTTCGAGGCCCGCAACGCCACCCACCAGATGAAGAAGCTCACCAAGGCCGAGCTGAAGGAGTTCAGGGACCGGCTCTACCTGGACATCCCCGACTCCGCCCTGGAGCAGGAACTGCCCCCGTACTACCACCCGGGCGAGGACTCCGACGAGATCGAGTACATGCGCGAACGGCGCGCCGCCCTGGGCGGGTTCCTGCCGAAACGCGTCGTACGGGCCAAGCCGCTCAAACTCCCCGGCGACCCCGTGTACGCCGAACTGAAAAAGGGCTCGGGCAAGCAGAACGTCGCCACCACCATGGCGTTCGTCCGGCTGCTCAAGGACCTGATCAAGGACGCCGCCATCGGCGCGCGGTTCGTCCCGATCGCCCCGGACGAGTACCGGACGTTCGGCATGGACTCGCTGTTCCCCACCTCCAAGATCTACTCCCCGCACGGGCAGACCTACGAAGGCGTCGACCGCAAACTGCTCCTCGCCTACAAGGAATCCGAAAACGGGCAGATGCTCCACGAAGGGATCAGCGAGGCCGGCTCGATGGCCTCCGCCATCGCCGCCGGCACCTCGTACGCCACACACGGCGAACACATGATCCCCGTGTACATCTTCTACTCGATGTTCGGGTTCCAGCGGACCGGCGACCAGATGTGGGCCCTCGGCGACCAGATGGGACGCGGCTTCCTGCTCGGCGCCACCGCCGGCCGCACCACCCTCACCGGCGAGGGCCTCCAGCACGCCGACGGCCACTCCCCCCTGCTCGCCGCCACCAACCCGGCCTGCGTCCACTACGACCCGGCCTGGGCGTTCGAGCTGGCCCACATCGTGCAGGACGCGCTGCGCCGCATGTACGGGACCTCCGAGGAACACCCGCAAGGCGAGAACATCTTCTACTACCTGACCGTCTACAACGAGCCGTACCAGCAGCCCGCCGAACCCGAGAACCTCGACGTCGACGGGCTCCTCAAGGGCCTCTACCGGCTCCGCCCGGCCCCCGAGACCGACAACGGCCAGGCGCCCAAGGCCCAGATCCTGGCGTCCGGAGTCGGCGGCCGATGGGCCCTCGAAGCCCAGCGCCTCCTCGCCGAAGACTGGGGCGTCGCCGCCGACGTCTGGTCCGCCACCTCCTGGAACGAACTCGCCCGCGAAGCCCGCGCCTGCGACGAATGGAACCTGCTGCACCCCGAGTCGGAACAGCGCGTCCCCTACGTCACCAAGGCCCTGGAGAACGCGCCAGGCCCGATCATCGCGGCCTCCGACTTCATGCGCGCCGTACCCGACCAGATCGCACCCTGGGTCCCCGGCGACTACACCTCACTCGGCACCGACGGATTCGGCTTCTCCGACACCCGAGCCGCCGCCCGCCGGTTCTTCCACGTCGACGCCCCCTCCATCGTCCTCGCCGTCCTCACCCGACTCGCCAGGCACGGCGACATCAAACAGGAAACCCTCCAGCAAGCCATCGAACGCTACCGCCTCAACGCCGACGTCAGCACCGTCTTCGCCGGCGGCGTCGGCTCCCCAGAAAGCAACACCGGAGGAGAAGCCGAGTAGTTTCGCAAGTACGAGCTGCGCTCGTCGCTGGCGCTCCTCGCTTGTCGTGCTTGCGGCGATCGCAACGCCTGAGCGACCGTTCGGGGCTGGGGCGGTGGCTGAGGTAGTCGATCAACAAAGGGAGCTGCCGGGAGGTTCGTGATCACGGAGGTGTAGGCCGTGATGACAACCACCGGCGAAAGGGGGCTTTGCGGGGCCGACGGCCCCGCAAAGCCCCTGTGTTTTCGGCGATTTCCGTTTATCGTGCCTGCCGTGCAGATCACCACGTTGGATCCACAACCACGGTCCTACGGCCAAGGCGCCTTGGTCACCAACTCCGAACGACTGCTGTTCATCAGCGGGCAGGTTCCGGAGGACAAGGACGGCCACGTCCCGGATGACTTCGATGGCCAATGTCGACTGGCCTGGCGGAACGTCCTGTCCGTGTTGGAGGCGGCGGACATGACCGTACGCGATCTGGCGAAGGTCACCGTGTTCCTGTCCGACCGGCGGTATCGGGAGGCCAACGCCCGCATCCGCCACGAAGTTTTCGGGGACCACAGTCCCGCTCTGACCATCATCATCACAGGGATCTACGACGAAGCCTGGCTGCTGGAGATCGAGGCGATCGCTGTGGCCTGAGCGTCGCTGGTTCTGCGTACCGCCATCGGCGAGGGGGCTTCCAAACGGAAGCCCCCTCCGTGGTCTCCGTCAGGGCTGGACGGGTGGGGGTGTGAAGACGCCGAAGCGGTTGCCTGAGGGGTCTTGCAGGTAGGCGAAGACCAGGCCGGTGGGGCTGGTCGTGGGTTCCAGGGCGACCTTGCCACCGAGCTTCTCGGCTTGCGCGCAGGCGGCGCGTACGTCCTTGACCACCACCAGGAACATGGCGTGGTTCTCACCGGGCGGCTCGTGCGAGACCCCGCCGCTGGGGGTCTCGGCGCCAGGGTAGTTGATCAAGTCGTAGCCGTCGCCGTCCGGGTCGAGGGTGAACTTCCAGCCGAACATGCCGCCGTAGAAGCGCCGCGCGCCTTCGGAGTCGTCGGTGCCGATCTGGAACCAGCTGACGGTGTCGTAGGGGGGTGCCTGCATGATGTCCTCCGTTTCAGATGACTCAGGTAGTCGCCGCCCGGAACGGCGGGCCCCGTGCGTACGACCACCACGATCCGGCACCCCCGCGACAACCCCCTGTCGGTGTTTACGAACGAATCTTCGATTCATCCGAACCCGAGGCCACGGCCGCGTCATCGGACGCCGCAACAGCCGGCGCACCGCTCGGGCGGCAAACCCCTGCTGTGCCGCCCTCGACGGCCACGCCCCAACGCCCCAGCCCGGGGCGAGCGCCCCTGATCGCACAGCGAGTTACCGGGCGGACACCGCAGCTCGCGGCTGCACCACACCTCGCAGGGACCGAGCGTTGCGATCGCGTCCAAAGGCAGGTTCCGAGCTTGCGAGGAACGTGATCGCGAAGCGAGCCGCCAAGGCGAGTTGGAGCGATGCCGGCGGACGTTGAACGGGCTGGCCCCGCCTGCATTGACCCGTAGGTCTGGCCTTCGCCTCACTCAAGGTCGCTACTACCACCGCCGAGCAGTGGGTGACGGCACGGGTTGCAACCGCGACACCGGCCCGAGCACGGGCCTGATGGCCTTGGGTCAGATGAACTCTAGGGGGCGGAGGACGTGGTCGGGTGGGGTGGCGCAGTGGTCTTGGACCTGGCGGTCGGGGGCGGTTTCCTCCAGGAGGCAGGCGCGGCGGACTCGGTCTACGCGGAAGACCCGGGAGTCGCGGCGTAGACGGCACCAGGCGATCAGGTACCAGGTGTGGGTGGTGCCGTTGAAGGCGACCGGTTCGACGTCGCGTTCGGTTTCCGCGCCGTCCTTGTCGACGTAGGTCAGCCGTACGACGCGGCGGGCCGCCATCGCCTGTTCGAGGACGGCGGGGACGGAGCTGGGACGGTCGGAATCGGGGTCGGTCATGAACCTGATGCGCCCGGCCAGCTCGCGGGCGGACTGGCCGTCGGCCGCCGACATCACGCTGAGGATCTTGTGGAGGGCGGTGCGGGCGGAGCGGGAGAACGGGGTGCCGTCCGCGCGGCCCAGCATGATGGCGATGGCGACGGCCTCGGCGGGGGTGAAGTTGAGCGGCGGCAGCGTGCGGCTCCGGTCCAGGGTGTAGCCGCCGTTCCGGCCCACGTCGGCGAAGATCGGGACGCCGGCCTGCTGGAGCGCGGCGATGTCGCGTTCGATCGTCCGCAAGCTCACCTCGTAGCGGGCGGCGAGCTCGCGCGCGCTGACCCGGCGCGGCGCGGCGGCGCGGAGCTCCTCCACCAGGGCGTACAACCGGTCTGTACGGTTCACCCGGCGACCGTACGCCCCGCCACCGACAGTTTCCGGCTCAGAGGCCGCCGAGGAAGTCCAGCAGGGCCTTGTTGACCTCGGCGGGGCGTTCCTGCTGGGTCCAGTGGCCGCAGCCGGGCAGCCAGACGGTGCCGCGGAGGTTGGGGACGAAGTCGGCGAGGCGGTCGGCCGCGGCCCGGCCGCCACCGGTCAGGACGGGGTCGCGGTCGCCGCCGATGAACAGGGCGGGCGGGGTGATCGGGGCGCGGTGCCAGGCGGCGGTGAGCTCCCAGTTGCGGTCCAGGTTGCGGTACCAGTTGAGGGGCCCGGTGAAACCGGCGCCCTCGTACTCGCGGACGAAGACGGCGATGTCGTCCTCGGTGAGCCAGCCGGACGGCTCGCCGGGTTCGACGTCCGACAGCATCCCCCCGGTCTCGGGAACGGACGGGAGCACGCCGAGGTCGCCGGACGCGGCGTACAGCATGCGGCGGAACGTCTCGGCCCTGTCGCGATCGAACTCGGCCTCCGGGACGATCGGCTCCTGGAAATACACCATGTAGAAGTCGTCCCCGTACAGCTCCCGCATGGCCTGGACGGGCGGGCGCGACGACCGGGGGCGGTGCGGCACCGACAGGCAGGCGACGCCGCGCACCCGGTCGGGACGGAACTGGGCGGCGCCCCACGCGACCGGCGCTCCCCAGTCGTGCCCGACGACGACGGCCTGGTCCCGGCCCAGGGCGTCGATCAGGCCGATGGCGTCGCCGACCAGGTGGTGGATCGTGTACTGGTCGACCTCCGCGGGTCCCCCGGTACGGGCGTAGCCGCGCTGGTCGGGGGCGACGGCGTGGTAGCCCGCGTCGGCGAGGGCGGTGAGCTGGTGCCGCCAGGAGTACCAGCATTCGGGGAAGCCGTGCAGGAGCAGCACGAGCGGGCCGGATCCGGCCTCGGCGATGTGCATGCGCAGCCCGCTGGTGGACTCGACGAAGCGATGAGTGATCTCGGCCATGGGAGGACGGTAGCGCCTGTACGCCATCGCCGGTGGCCCCAGTATGTGACGCGGTTCCCGTCCACATGGAAGGTGGGCGGATTATGTCGGCTCACTCCATAGGAGGGGACGCCTCACGCTCCGTAGGTTCGGCCCATGACATCCCAGTTGGACGGCAGCCCGGACCTTTCGGGCCGCACGGCGCTGGTGACCGGGGCGGCGGGCGGGATCGGCCTGGCCTGCGCGCGCCGGCTCGCGTCCGCGGGGGCCGATGTGGTGGTGACCGACATACGGGCGGCGGCGGCCGAGGAGGCGGCGAAGTCCATCGACGGTGAGGGTGGGGGCCGCGCGAGGGCGGTCGTGGCGGACCTGGCGGATCTGGACGCGGCGGAGGCGCTGGCCCGCGAGTGCGCGCCCGACATACTGGTGAACAACGCCGGGATGCAGCATGTGGCGCCGCTGGAGACGTTCCCGCCGGAGGTCTTCTCGCGGATGCTGCGGGTGATGCTGGAGGCGCCGTTCCGGCTGGTCAGGGCGGGGCTGCCCGCGATGTACGAGCGGGGCTGGGGGCGGATCGTCAACATCTCGTCCGTGCACGGGCTGCGGGCCTCGCCGTACAAGTCGGCGTACGTGGCGGCCAAGCACGCCCTTGAGGGGTTCTCGAAGGTGGTGGCGCTGGAGGGGGCGGAGCACGGGGTCACGTCCAACTGCGTGTGTCCCGCGTACGTCCGCACGCCGCTGGTCGAGGGGCAGATCGAGGATCAGGCGCGGGTGCACGGCCTGCCCCCGGACCGGGTGACCTCGGAGGTGCTGCTCGCGAGGGCGGCGGTCAAGCGGCTGATCGAGCCGGAGGAGGTCGCCGAGCTGGTCGCCTACCTGTGCGGCCCGGCGGCGGCGATGGTGACCGGCGCGTCGGTCTCGATGGACGGAGGGTGGACCGCGCATTGACGGCATGCCGAAAATGACCCGCATGTCCTGCACCGTGTTCCTTGAGCTGCTGGCACGCGAGGCATCTCCCGTGGAGTTCGAGGGGCCGCTGGTGGAGGCCCGCGCCGCGGGCGCCTCACGGGAGACGCTGGCGGAGCTGGAGGCCGCCAAGCTCGCCGCGCTGCGGGTCCGGTCGATCATGAATCGGCACGCCCGCCGGGAGGCGGAGCTGGAGGCGCTGTTCGACACGGCCAGCGACCTGGCGGGGCTGCGCGACCACGACGCGGTGCTGGAGGCCATCGTGCGCCGCGCACGGCGGCTGCTGAACGCCGACATCGCGTACATGACGCTGAACGACGACGAGCGCGGCGACACCTACATGCGGGTGACGGACGGGTCGGTGTCGGCCGCGTTCCGCAGGCTGCGGCTGCCGCTGGGCGCGGGCCTGGGCGGGCTCGTGGCGCAGACGGCGATGCCGTACACCAGCGCGCACTACCTGGAGGACCCGCAGTTCAACCATCGCGGTTACATCGACGAGGCGGTGGCCGAGGAGGCGCTGGTCGCGATCATCGGGGTGCCGATGAAGCTGGGCAGCAGGGTGATCGGGGTGCTGTACGCGGCCAACCGCAGCGAGCGCCCGTTCGACCAGGAGGAGGCGGCGCTGCTCAGCTCGCTGGCCGCGCACGCGGCGGTGGCGATCGACAACGCCCGGCTGTTGCAGGAGACGCGGACGGCCTTGGAGGAGCTGAGCACGGCGAACGCGGTCGTGCAGGCGCGCAGCGCGGCCGTGGAGCGCGCGGCGCAGGCGCACGACCGGATGACCGCTCTGGTGGTGCGGGGCGGGGGCGCCGCGGACGTGGCGGCGGTGGTCACCGGGATCCTCGGCGGGACGCTGCACGTCCTGGACGCCGACGGGCGCCCTCTCGCCACATCGGGCCCGCCCGCGCCTTTGGAGGGCGAGGAGCTGTCCGGGGTGCTGGCGTCCGCGTACTCCTCGCGCGCCCAGGGACGTACGGTACGGCGCGGCGACCTGTGGATCGCGTCGGTGTCCACCGGCGACGAGGTGCTGGCCACGCTCGTCCTGCGCACGGCGGACGAGGTGTCGGACGCCGATCAGCGCATCCTGGAACGCGGCGCGCTCGTCACCGCGCTGCTCGTCCTGCTGCGCCGCAGCGTCACCGAGGCCGAGGGCCGGGTGCGCGGGGAGCTGCTGGACGACCTGCTGAACGAGCGCGTCACCGACCCCGACGCCCTCAAGACCCGGGCGCGCCGCGTCAACGTGGACTTGGAGACCCCGCACGTCGTCCTGTCGGCTCGCTGCCCGGCGCCCGAGCATCGTGGCCGGGCCGCGTTCTGGGCGGCGTCCCACGCCTCGATCGCGCACGGCCTGTCGGCGGCACGCGGCGAGGAGATCGTCCTGATGCTGCCCGGCGACGATCCCGGCGACACGGCCCGGCGCGTCGCCAAGGAGCTGAGCGCGTCGCTGGCCGCGCCCATCACCGTGGGGGCGGCGGGACCGGTCGGCGGCCCGGCGGGGGTCGCCTCCGCGCACCGGGAGGCGCAGCGCGCCGCCGACGCGCTCATCGCGCTGGGACGTGCCGGTGACGGCGCGAGCGCGGGCGAGCTGGGCTTCGTCGGCCTCCTGATCGGGGACGAGCGGGACGTGTCGGGCTTCCTGGCCTCCGCGATCGGCCCCGTCCTCGACTACGACGCGCGCCGCGGCACCACCCTGGTCCGGACGCTGGAGGACTACTTCGGCACCGGTTGCAGCCTTTCCAGGACGGCCGAACGTCTGCACATCCACGTCAACACCGTCACCCAGCGCCTGGACCGGGTCGCCCGCCTCCTGGGCGAGGACTGGCAGACCCCGGACCGGGCCCTGGAGATCCAGCTCGCCCTGCGCCTGCACCGCCTGGCCCAGTGACCTCCCCGGACGAGGTCAGAGTCGAATTCGCCCCGCTTCACGCGCCGCAGGAACCCGCCGAGTCCTATCCGGCGTACATCCACCGCGGGCGGCGGTGACCGCGGCGGATGGGCTTCAGGTCTTGGCGTCCACGGCCTCACGTTCGGGGACCGCGTTCTGCTCGGGTTGCTTGCGGGTTCGCCGCGCGGCTATGAGGGCTTGGGCGGTGCCCCAGATGCCTCGGCGGAAGAGCAGGACGATGAGGATGAAGATGGTGCCGGTGACGATGCCGGTCTCCTGGAAGCCGGCCGTGGCCAGATAGTCGTTCAACTGGACGATGAGGGCCGCGCCCACCGCGCCACCCCACAGCGTGCCTATGCCGCCCAGGACGACCATCATCACCGCCTGCCCCGAGGTGGTCCAGTAGACCTCCTGCAAGGACGCGAAGCCGTGGCTTATGGCGAACAGGCCGCCGGCCACACCGGACAGGGCGGCCGACAGGACGAACGCCAGGAGCTTGTAGCGGTCCACCGGGTAACCCAGGGCGCGGGCACGGGACGGGTTGTCGCGGATCGACACGAGCACCCGCCCGAACGGGGAGCGTACGATGCGCCAGGCCACGAACATCCCGGCGAGGATGAACGGCAGGCCCGCGTAGTAGAAGAAGAACGGGTCGGACAGGTCGACGCCGAAGAACTCGCGCGGGATGCTCTGCAGGCCGTTCTCGCCACCGGTGACGCTTCGCCACTGGTTGGCGACGAAGTACACCATCTGCGCGAAGGCCAGGGTGACCATCGCGAAGTAGATGCCCTGGAGCCGTACGGCCAGGAACCCGATCGGCACGGCCAGCACGGCCGCGAACGCGGCGCCCCCCAGGATCGCCAGGGGGAACGGGACGCCGATGTGCACGGCGATCAGGCCGGTGCAGTACGCCGAGCCGCCCCAAAACGCGGCGTGCCCGAAGGACAGCAGGCCGGTGAAGCCCAGCAGCAGGTCGACGGCCGCGGCGAACAGCGCCCAGCAGATGATGTCCAGCGCGATCGGCGGATAGATCATCCAGGGCAGCGCGAGCGCCAGGACCAGACCGACGGTCAGCAGGACCGGGCGCCCGGCGAGCCGGGAGAGGATCATCTGAACGCCTCCTCGCGTCCGAACAGGCCGGCCGGACGCCACAGCAGGACGGCGGCCATCAGGATGAACACCAGGGTCTGCGACAGCGCCGGAACGTAGTAGTTGCCCAGCGCCGACACCACGCCGACCGCGAACCCGGCGGCGACCGAGCCGAACACCGAGCCCAGCCCGCCGATCACCACCACCGCGAACACCACGATGATCAGGTCGGCGCCCATCAGCGGGTTGACCGCGCGCATCGGCGCGGCCAGCACCCCGGCGAGCCCGGCCAGCGCGATGCCGAACCCGAAGACCGGGGTGACCCAGCGGCCCACGTCGATGCCCAGCGCGCGGGTCAGCTCGGGACGCTCGGTGGACGCGCGGACGATCATCCCGACCCGGGTCCGGGTGAGGACGACCCAGACCACCCCGCACACCAGCAGCGACACGGCCAGCACGAACACCTGGTAGGCGGGGTAGGTGAAGACCACCAGGTCGGTCGAGCCGGACAGCTGCGACGGGCGCGGGTACGGCTGGGAGTTGACCCCGTACTCGCGCCGCACCAGGTCCTGGAGGATGAGCGCCAAGCCGAAGGTGAACAGGAAGTTGTAGAGCGGGTCCAGCGGCGTGAGCCGCCGGATGAACAACCGCTCCAGGACCACGCCCACCGTCCCCAGCACCAGCGGCACCAGCGGCAGGGCGATCCAGAAGTTCACCCCGAAGGAGTCGAGCAGGATGAAGGCGCCGAAGGCGCCGAGCATGTAGAACGCGCCGTGGGCGAAGTTGACGACGCCGAGCATGCCGAAGATGACGGACAGACCGAGGGCGAGCAGGGCGTAGAACGCCCCGCTCACCAACCCGTTGAACGCCTGCTGAAGCACGTGTCCCGCCTACAGCGCGCAGGCCGAGTCGGGCTGCGGCTGGAACGCCTCGGCCGCCGGGATCGTCTTGACCACCTTCAGGTAGTCGTACGGCTCCTTGACCTCGCTGGACTGCTTGACCTGCACCAGGTAGGAGTCGTGGATGAGCAGGTGGTCCTTGGCGCGGATGCTGCCGCCACGGGCGAACATGTCGTCGATCTCGCGGCCTTCGAGCTGCTTGACCACGGTGTCGGAGTCGTCGGTGCCGCCGCGCTGCACCGCCTCCAGGTACTGCAACGCCGCCGAGTAGTTGCCCGCGTGCGAGGCGGTGGGCCGCTTACCGGTCTTGGCCTGGAAGCGGTCGGCCCACGCCCGGTTCCGCTGGTCGAAGTTCCAGTACCAGAAGTCGGTGTACTGCGTCCCGTGCATCGCGTCGGGGCCCAGCGAATGCACGTCGCTGAGGAAGACCAGTCCGGCCGCCAGGCCCACGCCCTTGTCCCGCAGCTTGTACTCGTTGTACTGCTTGACCACGTTCACCAGGTCACCGCCGGCCTGCATGGTGCCCAGCACCTGCGGCTTGGGGTTCAGCGTCGGCGCCTTGAGCAGGAACGTGGAGAAGTTGTCGTTGGGGAACGGGGTGGGATCGGACTTGACCACCGTTCCGCCGGCCGCCTTCACCGCCGCGCTGAACGTCCGGTTCATGTCCTGCCCGAAGGCGTAGTCGGGGTAGACGATGTACCAGGTCTTGGCTCCGCCCTGGGTCACCGCGGTGCCGGTGCCGTGCGCGAGCATGTACGAGTTGTACCCGTAGTGGAAGGTGTACTTGTTACAGCTCTTGCCCTCCAGCTCGGTGGTCGCCGCACCCACGTCCATGAAGATCTTCTTCTTGTTCTTGGCGACCGTCGCCACGGCCAGCGCGGCCGAGGAGGTCGGCACGTCCAAGATCACATCGGCGCGCTGCCTGTCGTAGAGCTGCTGGGCCTGGGTGTTGGCCACGTCCGGCTTGTTCTGATGGTCGGCGGCGACCACCTCGATCTTCTTGGCGACGGCCTTGTCGCCGTATTTGGCCTGGTAGTCGGCCACCGCCAGCCGCACCGACTCCACGGAGTTGCGGCCGGACACATCGGCGTAGATGGCGGTCTGGTCGTTGAGGACCGCCAGCACCACCTTGCCGTCACTGATCGCCCCGCCCGAGCCGCCGGGTCCCCCACCACAGCCGGCCAGCAGCACGCCCGCGGCCATCAGGCCGCCCCATCTCCACAACCTCATCGGGGGGTTCTCCTTAATCGCCGATCAGACGCCCGGTTCAGATTCCGAGGTATTCCAAGAGTTCGTGTTCGCGCCGGCGGACCTGGTCGTTGTCGAGCGACTCCACGACCCGGCCTTCGGCCAGCAGGTAATGCCGGTCGGCGACGGTGGCGGCGAAATGGACGTTCTGCTCGATGAGCAGCACCGTGATCCCCGCCGCCTTCACCTCCCGCAAGATCTCCCCGATCCGCTCGACGATCAGCGGCGACAGGCCCTCGGTCGGCTCGTCGCACACCAGCAGCCGCGCGCCCATCCGCAGCACGCGGGCCAGGGCCAGCATCTGCTGCTCGCCTCCCGACAGCTTGCTGCCGGGGAAGCGGCGGCGTTCCTTGAGCACCGGGAAGGTGTCGTAGACGCGTTCCAGCGACCACGGCTCGGGCCCCACCCGCGGCGGGAGCAGCAGGTTCTCCTCCACCGACAACGTGGCGTAGATCCCGCGGTCGTCGGGCACGTACCCCAGCCCGCGGGCCGCCCGCCGGTGCGGGCCGAGCCGGCCGATGTCCTCGCCGAGGAAGGTGACCGAACCGGTGGCGTGGGTGTGCAGGCCCATCACGCAGCGCAGCAGCGTGGTCTTGCCCGCGCCGTTGCGCCCCACCAGCGTGACGATCTCTCCCTCGCCGACCTGCACGGACACGTCGCGCAACGCCTGCGCCTGCCCGTACCAGGCCGACAGTCCCTCAACGCTCAGCATGGCGCATCCCCCAGGTAGGCGGCCACCACGCGCGGGTCATGGCGGATGTCGGCGTACGGCCCCTCGGCCAGCACCCGGCCGTGCTGGAGCACCGTCACGGTGTCGGCCAAACTGGCCACCACGCTCATGTTGTGCTCCACCAGCACCACCGTCCGCCCGGCGCGGATCCGCTGGATCAGCTCGATGGTGCGGTCGATGTCCTCCACCCCCATCCCGGCGGTGGGCTCGTCCAGCAACAGCACCTTGGGGTCGAGCGCCAGGGCGAGGGCCAGCTCCAGGGCCCGCTTGCTCCCGTAGGAGAGCGACCCCGCGGGCACGTCGGCCAGCGCGTCCAGCCCGACCTGTTCCAGCAGGTCGCCGGCGCGGCCGGTGAAGCCGCCCAGCGCGCGGTCGGACCGCCAGAACCGCCATCCCAGCCCCGACGACGAGGCCAGCGCCAGCTCCACGTGCTCACGGGGCGACAACCCCGCGAACAGGCTGGTGATCTGGAACGACCGGGCGACCCCCCACCGCGCGATCTCCTCGGGGCGCCGCCCCGCCAGCTCCCGCCGGCCCGCCAGCACCACGCTGCCCGCCGTCGGCTTCACGAACCCGGTGAGCAGGTTGAACAACGTCGTCTTCCCCGCACCGTTCGGGCCGACCAGGGCGTGCACGCCGCCCTCGGCCACATCAAGATCGACACCGTCCACGGCACGGAACCCACCGAACTCCCGCACCAGACCCCGCACACGCAAGACGGGAGCCGGACCGTCACCGCGCCGATCACTCATCCGACCTCCTCGCGGTCATGGCGTGACCCGGACCACATCCGGACGCCATGACCGTGAACGCTAGGTCGCGCCCGGTGACCCGGCCATGTGAGGAGCGCACATAATCGGTCGCCTGGATAAGGGCTCGGACCACACCGCATCCCGGACGGCCTGGGCATCCATGGTGTGACCTGCGGGCATGGTGGCCGACCTACCGCCCGTTCCACCCCGGCATGGGGGATCCGCCCACACCGGCGGCGCGAAGAGTGGAGCCCGCCAACGTGGCCCGCGTCGCGTCCTGCCGGGAGCATGCGAGCCATGCTTCGCCGAACAACGATCGTCCTCGCCGCCGTGCCCGCCGCCCTCGCCCTGGCGGGGGTGGACGCCGCGGCCGGAGCCACGTCCACGCGGGCGAACACCGACCGCTGCGCCCACGCGGAACGGATCCGCGTCCCGGGCGCCGAGCGGCAGGTCGCCGCCTGCCTGGACGACCTCACCACCGCCGGCACGGTCGCCTCCGGCCACACCGTACCGGCCGACTACGCGGGCCTGCACGCCGCGGGCACGCGCAACCCCAGCGGCGTCCCGGGAATTCAGATCGACGGCTACTTCCCGGACACCTCCACGTTCAACACCACCCATGGCTGGAACCACGACTCGCAGTTCGTGATCCGGCTCCCCGAGCGATGGAACGGCGGCCTGGTCGTTTCCGGCTCTCCGGGGACGCGACGCCAGTACGCCAACGACGTGACCATCTCCGACTGGGTCCTGGCCAAGGGGTACGCGTTCGCGTCCACCGACAAGGGCAACAGCGGCGCCGAGTTCTACCGCGACGGGGACCGTCCGGGTGACGCCATAGCGGAGTGGAACCACCGCACAACGCAACTGACCCGCGCGGCGAAGGCGGTCGTGGCGCAGCGCTATGGCCGTGCGCCTCGCCGTACGTACGCTGCCGGGATCTCCAATGGCGGCTACCTCGTACGCTGGCAGTTGGAGAACCGTCCCGAGCTCTACGACGGTGGCGTGGACGCCGAGGGCACCCTGTGGCGGCCCGATGGCCCCAACCTGTTCACCTACCTGCCGCCCGTTCTGCGCGCCTACCCGTCGTACGCGTCCACCGGCAGCCCTGCCGCTCACCAGGCCATCTTGGACGCGGGCTACACGGCCGGGTCCGAGTTCCTCTGGGAGTATCACCACACGGTCTACTGGGGCCTCACCCAGCGCATCTACCGTGAGGAGCTTGACCCCTCCTATGAGGGCGAGGACGCGGACTACGACTACTTCGCCCGTCCCAAGGAAGTGCGCAAGGCGGTGGCGCGCATCTCCCTGACCGGACGCATCCGCAAGCCGATGCTCACGCTGCATGGCACGTACGACTCGCTGCTGCCCATAGGGAAGAACTCCGACCTCTACGCGCAGATGGTCCACTCCAGGGCCAAGAGCAAGGGGAAGGGCTCGGCGTCCGCGCACAGCTACTACCGCTACTACCGCCTGGAAACCGGCAACCACGTGGACGGGCTCTATGACGCCTATCCGGACAAGCTGCGTCCGCTGCTCCCCTGCATGCGGGCGGCGTTCACGGCCCTGGAAAGCTGGACCGCCCCTAAGGGCCAGGCCCCTCCGCCCAGTGCCACGCTTCCGCGTCCGGCGACCGGAGATCTGGTCAACACCTGCTCCCTGACACGCTGAACGGGCCTAGGCGGACCGCAGATGGCGGGTGGCCGCGAAGCGTGCGGGGGTGATGCCCAGATGGCGCCTGAAATGCCGTGTCATGTGCGCCTGGTCGTAGAACCCCACCTCGGCTGCGACCTTTCCCGGCTGGTGCCCCTCGATGAGAAGGCGCCGCGCCCGTTCGATACGGCGCCCGGTCAGGTAGAGGTGCGGCGGAAGGCCGAAGGTCTGCTTGAAGCACCGCACGAGATGGGTGGGGTGAGCGTGCAGCAGCGCGCCGGCCTCACGCAGGGAGATTCCCGTCTCGACCCGGGCGTCCAGCAGGTCGCGTAGGTCGCCCGCCAGCCGCGCCGCGTCCCGTCCGCTGCGGGACGCGGCGGGGACGCTGCCCAGCCGCCGGACGAGACGATCGTTGATCAGCGCCAGCCGGGACTCGGCCTCGAACTCCTCGCCCGGCTCGTCCAGCGCCCGATGCAGTTCGTGGACGCGGCGCCGCAGGAGCCGGTCGGCGAGGACGGGCGCGTCCACCGCCGGGCCGATCATGCGTTCGGGCAGCATGCCGCCGTCGAGGTACACCACCCGCTTGCGGAACCCCTCGGGCGTGGCGGCCCGCCCGTCGTGCGAGACGCCCGGCGGCAGAAGCACCACCTCCCGGCCCCCGATGTGGTGGCGGCGCCGTCCCAGCAGGAACTCCACGGCCCCGGTGTCGACGATCAGCAGCGTCCAGGTGCCGTGGGTGTGCGCCGGATAGGCATGCCCCACGAAGCGCGCGTGGAAGACCTCCGCGATCCCGTGGACCTCGGGCCGCCAGGCGAGCAACTGGACGGCCCGGTCGTCACCGGCCATGCCAACAACGTACAAGACGCCGCCCGGCGGTCCCGGCAGGCTTCTCAGGGAACCGAACGAGCCCGAAGAGAAGGAGTCACCACCGTTGGCACCCGTCTGGGATACGAAGATCGCCGTCGTCGTCCGGGAGGATCTTGCGGTCTGGCAGAAGCTCAACGTCACCGCCTTCGTCGTCAGCGGCGTCGCCGCGACGGTGGACGGCGTCGTGGGCGAGAACTACAGGGACGCGACGGGCAACGAGTACCTGCCCATGTTCCGGCAGCCCGTCCTGGTGTTCGCGGCGAGCGCCGACCAGTTGACGAAGGTCCACGAGCGGGCCCTCACCCGTGAGGTCCCCATGGCCGTCTACACCGAGGAGCTGTTCGCCACGGGCCACGACGACGACAACAGGGCGGCCGTGGCCGCCGTCGAGGCCGAGAAGCTCACCCTGGTCGGCCTCGCCCTGCGCGCCGACCGCCGGATCGTCGACAAGATCGTCAAGGGTCTGGCCCTGCATCCCTGAACACGCGGTCTCAGGTCAGCGGGATCTCCTCGTGGGGCGCGCCGGAGTGCTGGAGCTTCGCGGTCCCGATCGCGCCGTGGCGGCGGACGACCTCCGAGATCAGCGCCACCGCGCGGGGCAGGTCGTCGCGGACCAGGACGTCGATCAGGGAGGTGGTCGCCACGAAGCCGCCTCCCGGATCCCCGCTGCTGATCATGCCGCCGGCCTCCGCCCTGCCCAGGCCGGCCTCCTGGAGCGCGCCGCTCAGCTCCGCCGCCACGACGCCGCCGAGGGAGCCGGGACGGCCCTCCACCTCGAGGCTGAGGCTCAGCTCCCAGGAGCGGGCGTCCGCCAGCGGGCTGCGCCCGAACCACCGTTTGACCAGTGTTCCCTGGCCGAGACCGGCCAGCGTCTCCACCGCCCAGCACGCTTCGGCCCGGCTCACCGGGTCCTCCAGGGCGCGCGTCAGGACCGGGTGGCGGAACCCCGCGGCACGGAGCGCTCCGGCGAGGGACGGAAGGTGGGCGTGGCCCTCGGCGGTCGCGGTCCGTTCCAGGGCCGATCGGACGGCCGGTTCCCGCAGCGCGGGGTCGTCCACGGTGACGAGCCGCCCGGCCCGCTCCAGCAGGCCCGCCCATTCGGAGAACGGGAAGTCGTCGGAGTCCGGAGTGCGCGTGGAATACAGGGGACGCTTGACGTGGAGGTCGTAGGGCTGGGCCACGGCCAGGTGACCGTCGGGCCTGGTCGTCCAGGTCAGGCCGGTGCCGCTGAGGTCGCGCAGCTCGTACCAGTCGCGGGTCTCCGGGCGGGGGCCGCCATCGCCCCGGCCCGGCCTGACGAGGTGGAAGGCCGCGTCGACCAGCGGCGTCATGACGTCCACGTCATCGTGGTCGTCCAGCACCGCGAAACGGGCCAGCAGCGCCAGCATCGGGCCCGGGTGGCGCAGCGAGGGATCGTGCAGGGCCACCGCCCGGCACAGCAGGTCCAGCTCCGTCCAGCGCATCAGGTGCGGGTGGAAGTGGGCCTGGTCGTCCCAGGCCACCTGGACGGCCTCCGCCGACCCGGGGGCGACGAGGTCCAGCCCGTAGTAGCCGAAGAAGTCCAGCGTGAGAACGAGCCCGTACCCGTCGCCGACGGCGAACTCCGCCTGGAGGTCCTCCGCCTCGTCGTCGAAGTCCTCGTCGTCGAAGGCGACGTCCTCGTCGAAGAGGTACACGGTCCAGAAGTCGGGCTCGGCCATGCGGGCTTTCAGCGCGTCGTCGAGCGGCATGGCCAGCAACCTAGACGATTTCAGGACGCGGCGGACCAGGCCAGCAGTTCCTCGGCGGTGAAGGTGTTGACGACGCGCTCGGGCGGGACGCCGCAACGGGCGGCGCGTTCACAGCCGTAGGGCTGCCAGTCGAGCTGGCCCGGGGCGTGCGCGTCGGAGTCGATGGCGAAGTGGCAGCCCGCTTCGACGGCCAGGCGGAGGAGGCGTTTGGGCGGGTCCAGGCGTTCGGGACGTGAGTTGATCTCGACCGCCACGCCGTAGGCGGCGCAGGCGTCGAACACCAGGGCCGCGTCGAACTCCGACTCCGGGCGCAGGCCGCCCCGCCTGCCGCCCGCCTTGACGATCCGGCCGGTGCAGTGGCCCAGGACGGTGACGCGCGGGTTCGCGATCGCCGCGACCATCCGCTTGGTCATCGCGACCCTGTCCATGCGCAGCTTGGAGTGGACGCTGGCCACGACGACGTCCAGCCGGTCGAGCAGATCGGGGTCCTGGTCGAGGGAGCCGTCCTCCAGGATGTCGACCTCGATGCCGGTGAGGATCCGGAACGGGGCCAGCTCCTCGTTCAGCTCGGCGACGACGTCGAGCTGCGCGCGCAGCCGGTCCGCGGACAGCCCGTTGGCGACGGTCAGGCGGGGCGAGTGGTCGGTGAGCGCGATGTAGTCGTGGCCGAGGCTCCGCGCGGTCTCGGCCATCTCGCGGATCGGGGACCCGCCGTCCGACCAGTCGCTGTGGGTGTGCAGGTCGCCCTTGAGCGCGGTGCGCAGCCGCGCGGCCGACTCGTCCAGCGACGAGCCCTCCGTGGCCTCCAGCCGCCGCAGGTAGACGGGTACCTCGCCGCGCAGCGCCTCCTCGATGACCAGGGCGGTCACCGTGCCGATGCCGTCCAGCGCGGTCAGCGTCCCCTCGCGGGCACGGGACGCGAGCTCGCCGGGAGGCAGGCCACCGGCGACATCGGCGGCCTTGCGGAAGGCCCGCACACGGTAGGTCGGCTCGTGCGCGCGTTCCAGCAGGAACGCGATCCGGCGCAGTGCCTCGACGGGCCCGAGGCGTGCGGAGTCGTCCCCCCGCGATGATTCGTCCACGGTTTCGACCGTACCCAGGTATTACGACGGCGTGGCACTCCAGTGGCATTCGCACATGCCCGCACCCGCTCTAGCCTGTGCGCATGGCGGGTGAAGGCAAAAGGGAAGGAAGCCTCCGAGACACGCTGGGACTGCTGGTCATCCCCATATGGGAGGCGCTTTTCCGTCCGGCGGCGCCCCGTGACCCGGACCGGCCCTGGCCGCCCCTGCCGCGCTGGGTGCGCCGCCGCGTCGAGGGACGGGTCCCGTTCGCCGCGGCCGTGCAGGTGATCGACCTGCTCATCGCGCTGGCCTGCTACTTCGGCACGTACTCGCTGCTGATGAACGAGGTCGCCAAGCGGGACCTGGACCCCTGGAACGGCGAGCTGGTCCTGTCGGCGCTGGTGGCGTCGGTGCCCCTGGCGCTGCGCGAGCGGCATCCGATGGCCGCCTGGCGGATCTTCCTCGTCGGGATGGTCGTGGTCGGCCCCTACCGCTGGACGGACGTGACGTTCGCGGGCGGCACCGGCATCACCGGGCTCCTCGTCCTCTACACGGTGGCGGCGCGCTGCTCCCGGTCGGACACCGTCGGGGTGGGCCTGCTGTCGATCGCCGGGATCCTGATCACCACCCCGGAGAACGGCGCGGGCACGTCCTTCCTGGTCCCGCTGCCGCTGGTGGTGGGGTACGCCGTCCAGTACCGCAGGAACGCCCGCCGCGAGCTGGCCGAGCAGGAGAAACGCCACCAGGAGGCCGAGGCGGTGCTGACCGAGCGGCAGCGCATCGCCCGCGAGCTGCACGACGTGGTCGCGCACCACATGTCGATGATCGCGATCCAGGCGGAGGCGGCCCCGCTCAAGGTGGCGGCCGTGCCCGACGAGACCCGCAAGGACCTGGCGGAGATCCGCGCGACCGCGCTGGCCGCGCTGACCGAGATGCGGCGGATCCTCGGCGTCCTGCGCACCGAGGACGGCTCGCAGACGGCGCCGCAGCCCGACCTTGGAGGGCTGGAGGAGCTGCTGGAGGGAGGCCGCGGCGCCGGCCTGACGATCGTCACCAGGCTGGACGCGGGGCTGGCCGGGCTGCCCTCCGGCGTCGGCCTCACCTCGTACCGGATCGTGCAGGAGGCGCTGAGCAACGCCATGCGGCACGCCCCGGGCTCGGAGGTGGAGGTGGCGATCCGCCGCGAAGGCGAGATACTGCGGCTGGACGTCGTCAGCGGCCCGCCCGCCGACGGCCGCCGCCCCACGCCCTCACCGCCCGGCGCCGGACACGGACTGGTCGGCATGCGCGAACGGGCGGCCATGCTGGGCGGCGAACTGGTCGCCGAGCCCACGCCGGAGGGAGGATTCGCCGTGCGCGCCACGCTGCCGATCACCGGAACGGCCACATGACGCAGTCCCGCATCCGCGTGGTGATCGTCGACGATCAGGGAATGGTGCGGACGGGGTTCGGGGTGTTCCTCAACTCCCAGCCCGACATCGAGGTGGTCGGCGAGGCGTCCGACGGCGAGGAGGCGCTGCGCGTCATCGCCGAGCTGAGGCCCGACGTCGTCCTGATGGACGTGCGGATGCCGGTCATGGACGGCCTGGAGGCGACCCGCCGCCTGCTCGCCGGCGAGCCCGACGACGACCGGCCCAAGGTGCTGATGCTGACCACCTTCGACCTGGACGACTACGTGTACGAGGCGCTGCGCGCGGGGGCCAGCGGGTTCCTGCTCAAGGACGCCTCGGCCGCCGAGCTGTCCGACGCGGTCCGGATCATCGCGGCCGGGGACGCGCTGCTCTCCCCCTCCGTCACCCGGCGGCTGATCGCCGAGTTCTCCCGGCTGGGCGCGCCGCGCGCCCCGTCCCGGAAGAGGCTGGAGGAGCTGACCGAGCGGGAGACCGAGGTGCTGACCCTGGTCGCCCGCGGCCTGTCCAACGCGGAGATCGCGGCCGAGCTCGTCGTCGCCGAGCAGACGGTGAAGACCCATTTCGGCCGCATCCTGATGAAGCTGGGCCTGCGCGACCGGCCGCAGGCGATCGTCTACGCCTACGAGACCGGGCTCGTCCGGCCGGGCGGGTAGCACCCCTCGCACCGGGGTCGTAGGGACGGGACGGCTCCCCGGGTTGATCCGCGCGACGGCCCCCGGCTCCTAGCTTCCTGACTCAGCAGAACCACGCTGAGCAGGAAGGACGCGCCGCCGTGCGTACAGCGCGCCGCACGATCGCCACCGCCGCCCTGGCCGCCGCGGCGGCCGGTTCCACCGCGGCCGCCGCCCCCGCGCGTCCCGCGCCCTACCGGGCCCCCGAGGCCGTGCCCGCGCTCACCGCGCCGGCCCTCACGTCCCGGTACGCGGCGGTCGAGCGGAACATCCGCACGGCGCTGGAGGCCGCCGAGCGGGCCGATGACGGCGACCGCCGGGCGGCGCTGGCGGCGTTCCTCTCCCCCGGACGGCGCTTCCTGGCGTTCGACGCGCGCGGGCACGGCCGGGTCGTCGAAGTGATCGGCGACCTGGCGCGGGCGGACCGGGTGGCGGTCGTGGTGCCGGGAGCGGACGGGCTGCTCACCAACTTCGACTCCTGGAAATGGGCGGGCGGCGGCGCGCGCGCCCTCCACCGGCAGGCCCGCGTGAGCGCGCCGTCCGCACGCCTGGCCGTCGTCGCCTGGCTCGGGTACGACTCGCCGTCCACGCGGAGCCCGGCCGTCCTCACCGACGGCCGGGCGGACGACGCGGGCCGGGAGCTCGTCCGCTTCCTGACCGGCCTGCGCCAGGTCAACGGCCGGGCGCGGGTCGCGTTGCTCTGCCACAGCTACGGGTCGGTCGTGTGCGCGAAGGCGGCACCCGGCCTCGACGGGCGGCGCCTGCCCGTGGACGAGATCGCCCTGTACGGCAGCCCCGGCGTCAACGCCCGCACGGTGGGAGCGCTGAGGACCGGCGCGCGGGTCTGGGCGGCACGGTCGGCCGGCGACTGGACGCGGTTCGTCCCCAAGGTGCGCGTCGCCGGGATCGGCTTCGCCCACGACCCGGCCGCTCCCTCGTTCGGCGCGCTCCGCTTCGACGCGGGACGCGGGCCGCACAGCGCCTACCTGCGTCCTGGGTCCGTCTCGCTCCGCAACCTCACCCGCATCGCGCTCGGCCATCACTCGGAGGTCACCCATGCTCGCCACAACCGAACCCCCTGAGGCGGCACCGCCCGGCCTGGCCGCGCGCATCGACGCCGCCACGCCCCCAGGACGTGACCGCGCCGTGGACGCCCTGCGCGCCTTCGCCATCCTCGGTGTGGTGCTCGGGCATTGGCTGGTCACGGCCCTGATCGTGACCGGCGGCGGCGAGCTTCGGGCGGCGAGCCCGCTGGCGGCGATGCCCGCGTTCACCCCGATCTCCTGGGTGCTTCAGACCCTCGCCCTGTTCTTCCTGGTCGGCGGCTACACCGCCGCCAAGGGGTACAGGCCGGGCGACCGGTGGGCGTCCTGGCCGCGGCGCCGGCTCGTCCGGCTGATGCGTCCCGTCCCCTTCCTCCTGGCGGCATGGGTGCCGATGGCGGGCGCGCTGTTGTGGGCGGGCCTCTCCCCCGGCACGATCCACGCGCTGATCAAGCTGGTGTTGAGCCCGCTGTGGTTCCTGGCGGTGTACGGGACGCTGACCGCGCTCACCCCGCTGATCGTCAGGTTCCACCGCCGTGCCGGGACCCTCCCCGCCGTCGCGGTCGTCCTCGCCCTCACCGCCGCGATCGACCTCGTCCGCTTCGGGCTGGACGGGCCGGAGTGGATCGGCTGGGGCACGGTCCTCACCGGCTGGCTGGTGCCCTTCCTGCTCGGGATCGCCTGGGCGGACGGAACGCTCGGCTCCCGGCGCGCCGCCGCGGCCATGCTGGCCGGGGGCGTGGCCGCCACGGCGGCGCTGGTGGCGTGCGCGGGCTATCCGGCGAGCATGGTCGGCGTCCCCGGAGCCGAGGTGTCCAACCTGAACCCGCCCACCCTGGCGGCCGTCGCCTTCGGCATCGCCCAGGCCGGCCTCGCCCTTCTCGTCCGTGACCGGCTGGCCCGCTGGATGCGCCGCCCCCGGGCCTGGGCGCCGGTGGCGCTGGCCAACCTCGCCGCGATGACGATCTTCCTGTGGCACCAGACGGCGATGATGACGGTCACGGTCGCCGCCCTCACGGTCACCCGCACGGCGCCGGGGCTGCACACGGCGCCCGACCACCCGGCCTGGGCGCTGGAACGGCTGGCCTGGCTGCCCGCCTTCGCCGCCGCGCTCGCCGGGCTCTTGGCACTGGCCCACCGTTTCGAGAGACCTTCCAGAACCTGATTTTGACCTTCCGGGAGGGCCCCGGCTGTACACGCGGGGAGAACGCCCATGCGCCGACCACCGGACATGGTCCGGCAGAAGGACGAGCATGCCGCCGCCCCGCACGACCACCGGGCGCGCCCGACGGCTACGACGGGTCCTCGCCTGCGCCGCGACGATCGCGGGGGCTGACGACCGCCGGGACCGGCCGCGCCGACCCCTACTCCGCCCCCGTGTGCCCCTGCCCGCCCTCACCCCGTCCACGCTCGGCGCCCGGTACGCGATCGCCCTCGGCAGGGCGTCCCATGTGACCCGTACCTCCCACAGGTGACCATCCCACGGGCTTTCACCAGGAACGCGGGCCGTTCCACCCCCGGAACGGTGGCACCCTGGGGACGTGGACACCATCAGCGACGCCTCGATCAGGGAGCAGACGACCGAACGCCTGGAGAAGGCGATGGGGTCCTTCGGGACCGCCGCGCTGGCCCGGATGGAAGAGCAACTGCCCTGGTTCCGGCGGCTGCCGGCGGACCAGCGCTCCTGGATCGGCCTGGTCGCCCAGGCGGGCATCGCCGCGTTCGTGGAGTGGTTCAAAAGCGCCGAGAAGACCCGCCCCGCGATCGCCGGGGAGGTGTTCGGCACCGCGCCGCTGGAGCTGATGCGCTCCATCAAGCTGCACCACACCATCGACATCATCCGAGTGATCATCGATGTGGTGGAGAGCCGGCTGGACGAGCTGGCCGCGCCCGGCGGCGAGACCCAGCTGCGCGAGGCGATCCTGCGCTACACCCGCGAGGTGGCGTTCGGCGCCGCCCAGGTCTACGCCCGCGCGGCCGAGACCCGCGCCGCCTGGGACGCCCGCCTTGAGGCCCTGGTCGTGAACGCGGTGATGCGCGGCGAGGTCGACCACGGCATGCACTCCTGGGCCGCCGCCCTCGGCTGGACCGCCAAGCCCGTCACCGTCGTCGCCGGGTTCACCCCCGAGGACGAGGAGCCCGAGGTCACCATCGACCAGATGCAGCGGGCCGCCCGCCGCGCCAAGGTGGACGTGCTGGCCGGCGTCCAGGGACGCCGCGTCCTGGTGATCGTCGGCGGCACCGAGGAACCGGTGCAGGCCGTCCGCCCCATCGCCGCCAAATGCGGGCCCGGACCGGTCGTGATCGGGCCGCTCGTGGACGACCTGTACGCCTCCACCGCCTCGGCGCGCGCCGCGATGGCGGGACTGGCCGCCGCCTGCGGATGGCCGGACGCGCCCCGCCCCGTCCTGGCCACCGAACTCCTCCCCGAGCGGGCCCTGGACGGCGACGAGGCCGCCCGGCGCTATCTGGTGGAGGAGGTCTACAACCCGATGCTCGCCGCGGGCGCCCCCCTGCTGGACACCCTCACGACCTATCTGGAGCAAGGGTCGTCATTGGAGGCGACCGCGCGGCTGCTGTTCGTCCACCCCAACACGGTGCGCTACCGGCTGCGGCGAGTCGCGGAACTGACCTCGCTCACCCCGACCGACGGGCGCAACGCCTTCACCCTCCGGATCGCCCTCGTCCTCGGCCGTTTCTCCAACCGTCCTGCACGCCTCTAGACGCCTTGTAGGTGTCGTACAAAGCCCGTCACGCAAACTTCGTGTGGCCCGGCATCGAGTCCGATCGCCCCTACCGGCAGGCTGGACTGCGTGATTCTGATCGCGTCGCCCGGCCAGGGCGCTCAAACCCCCGGATTCCTGCAACCGTGGCTAGAGGTCCCTGGAGTCGCCGACCGATTGGCCTGGTGGTCCGCGGTCACCGGGCTGGACCTGGTCCGTTACGGCACCACCGCCGACGCCGAAGAGATCCGTGACACCGCCGTGGCCCAGCCGCTGCTGGTCGCCGCGGCCCTCGCCGCCTACGAGACCCTGTACGGCCCCGGCTCCGCGCCCGGAGCGGTCGCGGGCCACAGCGTCGGGGAGCTGGCCGCCGCCGCCATCGCCGGCGTCCTGACCCCCGAGTCCGCGCTCGTCCTGGTACGGGAGCGCGGCCGGGCCATGGCCGAGGCCGCCGCCGTCACCGAGACCGGCATGACCGCCGTCCTCGGCGGCGATCCCGACGAGGTCCTCACCGCGATCGACAAGCACGGCCTCACCCCCGCCAACGTCAACGGCGCCGGGCAGGTCGTGGCCGCCGGAACCACGGAACGGCTCGCCGCGTTCGCCGACGAGCCCCCGGCCAAGGCCCGCCTCCGCCCCCTGTCGGTCGCCGGCGCCTTCCACACCGAGCACATGGCGCCCGCCGTCGACACGCTGCGCCGCCTCGCCCCCGGAGTCCCGGTCGCCGACCCTCGCGCCACGCTCCTGCAGAACCGGGACGGCGCCGCCGTCAGCTCCGGCCGCGAGTTCGTCTCCCGGCTGGTCGACCAGGTCAGCGCCCCCGTCCGCTGGGACGCCTGCATGGCGACGATGCGCGACCTCGGCGTCACCGGCATCATCGAGCTGCCACCCGCCGGAACCCTGGTGGGCCTGGCCAGACGGGAGCTGAAGGGCGTCCCGACCGTCGCCCTCAAGACCCCCGACGACCTGGGCAAGGCCCGCGACCTCATCGAAGGAGCGGGCTCATGAAGCTCCGCGTGCCCGCCGCCGTCCCCGGGTCGAGGATCCTGGCCTTCGGCGACTACCAGCCCGCCCGGGTCGTCACCAACGACGAGCTGGCCGAGACGGTCGACACCAGCGACGAGTGGATCCGCACCCGGGTCGGCATCGCGTCCCGCCGTATCGCCGGGCCCGAGGAGGGCATCGTCGAGATGGCCGTCCACGCCGCCGGCAAGGCGCTGGCCGGGAGCGGGCTCGGCCCCGGCGACATCGACCTGGTCGTCCTGGCCACCTGCTCGGCCGAGTCGCCGATGCCGGCGCACGCGCCGCAGGTCGCCAGCCGGCTCGGGATCGACGCGCCCGGCGCGTTCGACCTCAACGCCGCGTGCGCGGGGTTCTGCTACGCGCTCGGCGCCGCCGACGCGGCGGTGCGCGCCGGCACGGCCCGTAACGCCCTGGTCATCGGCGCCGAGAAGATGTCGGCCTGGCTGGACTGGTCGGACCGCTCCACCAGCATCATCTTCGCCGATGGCGCCGGCGCCGCGGTGGTGACCGGCAGCGCCGAGCCCGGCGTCGGCCCGGTGGTGTGGGGCAGCGACGGCGATCACCACGACAAGATCATCATCCCGGACCGGAACGCGTTCATCCGTCAGGAGGGCCAGGCGGTCTTCCGCTGGGCGACCGGCGCGATCGCCCCGGTGGCGCTGGAGGCGTGCGAACGCGCCGGCGTCGCGCCCTCCGACCTGGCCGCGATCGTGCCGCACCAGGCCAACCTCCGCATCGTGGACGCCATCGCCCGCAAGGTGAAGGCGACCAACGCCGTCGTGGCCGACGACATCGTCCACTCCGGCAACACCTCGGGAGCGTCGATACCACTCGCGCTCTCCCGCATGATCGAACGCGGCGACGTGCCGTCCGGCGCCCCGGCCCTGCTCGTGGGGTTCGGCGCCGGACTGGCCTACGCCGCGCAGGTCATCCAGATCCCGTAGCCAGGGACCCGACCCGGAAGAAGGAGAACGCACACATGGCAGTGGCCAGCGACAAGGAGATCCTGGAGGGTCTCGCCGAGATCATCGACGACATCGTCGGCATCGACCAGTCGGAGGTGACCCCGGAGAAGAACTTCATCGACGACCTCGACATCGACTCGCTGTCGATGGTGGAGATCGCCGTGGCCGCCCAGGACAAGTTCGGTGTCGAGATCCCCGACGACGAGCTCCGCAACCTGAAGACGGTCAAGGACGTCATCAACTTCGTCCAGAACCTGCAGCAGTAGTACGGGGCGCCGCGGCGGCTGCCGGCGCGCCGCGGCCCCCATCCCCAGCTTTGCGAGGAGCACTCACGAATGACCACTAGCCAGACCACCGTCGTCGTCACCGGGCTGGGCGCGACCACGCCGCTCGGCGGCGACTGGCCGTCGACCTGGTCAGCGCTGCTCGCCGGAAAGTCCGGGGTGCGGACGCTGGACTGGGACGACCTGGACAAGCTGCCGGTGCGGTTCGCCGCGACGCTCGCGGTCGACCCGTCCGAGGTGATGCCCAAGCAGCAGCTGCGGAAGCTTGACCGGAACCAGGCGATCGCGCTGATCGCGGCCCGGGAGGCATGGGCGGACGCCGGCTTCGCGCCTCCCGCGCCCAAGAAGGGACGCCCCGCCGAGCCGGCCGAGGGCGACACGGTGGACGGCGACCGGCTCGGGGTGGTGGTGTCCAGCGGCATCGGGGGCCTGCACACCGCGCTCAACAGCCACGACGTCAACCGCGAGCGGGGCTGGCAGCGGGTCAGCCCGTTCACCGTGCCGATGCTCATGCCCAACGGCGCCGCCGGCCATGTCGGCATCGAGTTCGGCGCGATGGCCGGCTCGCACGCCCTGGTCAGCGCCTGCGCGTCCAGCGCGGAGGCGGTCGGCTACGGCATCGACATGATCCGCGCCGGCCGCGCCGACGTGGTGATCTGCGGCGGCACCGAGGCGTGCATCCACCCCCTCCAGCTCGCCTCGTTCGGTTCCATGCGCGCCCTCTCCACCCGCAACGACGAGCCGGAACGGGCGTCCCGCCCCTACGACAAGAACCGCGACGGCTTCGTCCTGGGCGAGGGCGCCGCCGTGATGATCCTCGAATCCGAGGAGCACGCCCGCGCCCGCGGCGCGAACGTCTACGGCATCGCCGCCGGCTGCGGCTACTCCGGCGACGCCTTCGACATCGTCCAGCCGGAGCCGACCGGCGCCGGCCAGTCCAAGGCGATGCGCCGCGCCATCCAGAACGCGGGCCTGGAGCCGTCCGACATCGTCCACATCAACGCCCACGCGACCTCGACCCCCTTGGGCGACGTGGCCGAACTCAACTCCATCAAGGCCGCCCTGGGCCCGGAGGCCAGCGCCAAGGTCAACATCACCGGCACCAAGTCCATGACCGGCCACCTCCTGGGCGGCGCCGGCGCCCTGGAGTCCGTCATCACCCTGATGGCCCTCAAGGAACGCCTGGTCCCCCCGACCATCAACCTGGAGGACGTGGACGACGAAGTCGACCTGGACATCGTCCGAGGCGAACCCCGTCCCCTCCCCCCGGGCCCCTTGGCCGCCCTCAACAACTCCTTCGGCTTCGGCGGCCACAACGTCTCAGTAGTCCTAAAGACCGCCTAGAGAAAACCCAAAAGAGGCCCGCCCCTGTTGGGGGCGGGCCTCAAGCATGCCCAGCCTCCAAGCCCGCGAGAAACCGGCTCACGAAGCGAGCCCCAACGACGAGCGCAGCCATAAGCAGCTCCGCACC